>NZ_JAYGIG010000110.1:0-3472 GCF_034932105.1 Leptothoe sp. PORK10 BA2
TGTTGGGACTAGATTGGCGTTCATATTCCAACTCTAGTCCTATTTCCTGCTTGATGCTCTACAACCTCCAACTGACAATACTTCAGCCCCTTTACTGATGGCCGAGGAACACCGGTTACGCCCGTAGATTAATCAATTGTCGTCCCCGGAAAATTGCCAGGGGCAGCACAATGCCAAGGGACACTAAAACCGCCAACGCAGCTGACCGTTTAAACAAATTAACCGGTTCAAGAATTTTCTCGACAGGAACTTTAGTTACCGCAATCAAATTACTCGACGGATCTGGGCCCAAACTCAGGGTTTCATAAGCTACGACGTAGGTGTCCAGCTCGATAGTATCTGTGCCACCACTCAGTATTTGCTCAGCAACATCTGCAGAAATCTCCTTAGCTAGGGTCGTTTCTTTCCCAAACTCAAATCCCCACCGTTTTTCTGGATCGGGGTGAGCCAGATAATAGCCATCCACATTGACCAGCGTTGTCGCCTCTCCCTCAAACTGCCCCTCTTCCTCATTCAATTCATCTAAAAATTCATTCGTAAAGACGGTGGCAACGATGATGCCGCGCTTTTGTCCGGCTTCATTGACAACGGGTGTGGCATATTGAATCACCGGCTCGTAGGGTTCTGTGATTGCACCATTTTCCCGGCGTAGAGTAATGGGCGAGGCATAAAGTTCTCCCGGAGACAGCTCCATTGCCTTAACAAAATAAGAGCTATCAGCCTGGTTCTCGATTTTATCGATGGGCAAAATATTAATACTCTTTTCAATAGCCTCTTCCCCTTCTAGCTCATCGTCATTGTCATCTACCTCACCTTCATTGGGCAGTTCACTGCTTGCTCCTTCTTCTCCTTCTTCTTCTTCTTCACTATTACCGTGGTCATCAGTTTCAACCACCACTAACGTTTTGCCGGTTTCATCGATATACTCAAGCCGATTAAATTCTTTCTCTTGCAGCATGACTGAAAAATTCAGCTTCAGCTGACTCATCCAATCATCATAGGAAAACTCAGTCGTTGGATCTGTACCCTTGTTATCCCGTGCTCGGATGATGCCTTGAACAGATGGAGCTTGACTTAGAACCACAACATCTTGATCAATGCTACTTAAAAAAGCATCGATTTCTTGAACGCTTTCCTCTGTTTCCCTCTCAACTAGACCCGTAGCCTTATCTGACAGGGCAGTGCTGGCCGAAATAGTGCCTAAAATACCGACAACTGAGGCGGGAATCGCCGCACTCAATAAAATTAGTAGTAAAAACTGCTGGCGTACTTTGAGCGTTTTAAATTGATTTAAGACGTTGACAGGCATATGGGCTAACCTTTTAAAATGAAGCGAAAGAACAAGTTAGTGCAGTGTCACAGCTTAGTTTTAGGATAAGACCTTTTTGAAAATGCCTCTATGTGAGACCTTTATAAATTAGCAACCCTAAGTTTTAGTTGTGACAGCCCACTAGAGTAAACTTTTCAAAAACAATAAAGCTGATTTTCAAAGAAAAAAGCTAGCGTTTAAAGCTGCTTTAAGCACTCTCACAAACTGAATTTAGTTTTTTTCAGTACATGACTTAAATAAAGCGATCAGAGTTACTTAGGACGTAGCAACTGACCTTTAAAACTGACAAATCTAAACAGTTGAATTAATCAACATTTAAACAGCAGATAAAAAATCACTAAAGCTATACAGTGTTTTTAGATCGTGTGAGGGTCAGTAGATGCGTTGTATACGTACATTCTGAGAATTAAGCTAACCCCATTAGACACGAAACAAATATACGTGTTCTAACAGGAGTGCAATGTTTTCAGTATATATATTGATAATATTTTTACAATCCGTTTCTTAGCTAGACAATAAAATTGATACCATTAAACCAATAAATTAGAGTGCGTGCGCCAATTAGAATGAAGGCTGTATAAAAATCACTACGTAAATCAGCCCTGTTTTGCTTCACAAAATCAACTTAAATTCTTGGAAACTAATAATATAGGAAAAATAAAGAGGTTTAACAGTGAAGAAGAAGCACCTAGGTCCGATCAAAAATGGAGAAATTACTAAAGCTTTTCATAGTAATTACTTAGAGATAGCGATCGGCTACTTCCTATAGTGTCAGTGAGAGATCTAGAACCTCAGTATCAAGTGGGATTAATTTCATGATGTCTTCATATAGAAGACATCATGAGTGAAGTTTAAACAAAAGTAAGTACTTTTCCTGATAATATTCCGCAAGCTTTGAATTGACTGTCAATTAATCACACCTGTACTGAGTCTTTTTCGATACAGAGTTCATCCACTAAACATCACAGTCCAGCCATCATCTACTTTATTTCAATATTTAAACCACTATGCCTCCGGCTCTATGGTGTTAGTCCATACATGCTAGTCTCCCTTCCATAGATGAATTATGTTTTCCGTAACGCTGTTGTGGTTGACATCTTCAAACTAAGCTGCTGGAGAAATCATGGGTGCATTGAGCACCTATGGAAACGAAAAATCTCTCTAAAGAAAACTACTTGATGATTACAGCAGATGGATATTAAAGAGCTGAACCAACTATTGAAGCTGCCAAATAATAAGTTTGAAGGGCATTTGATTCTGAAGGGCCACGACATAATTTGGACTCTCCATTTTGTCCAAGGGCGGCTCATATATGCTGCAGATGGACTGCATGGTGTTCGACGTTGGAACTACACAATCAATCAGAACTTTCCTAAGTTCAAATTAAACATTGCAGCGGCTCAGCTTTCAACCCATCAATATTGGCAACTCTATTTACTGGACCAGGGCTTTAAAGAACAACAGTTGAGCTTGGTCCGAGCTAAACTGTTGCTCCGTGCAGTTATCCAAGAATGTCTATTTGAACTTAGTCAATGCACCTATGTGACTTCCGAGTGGCAGCCAGCCGAACTGCCAGTATCTCGCCTGTGTTGCACCATCGCCCTTTCCCCATGGGAAATTGATATCATACTGAACAAAGTTAATGATATGCAGCAGGCATGGCAGCACCTAGGAATGACAGGCACAAGTCCTCAACTTTCGCCTACTTTAAAGAATCCTGTCAACCATCAACATTTACCGATCTCTCACCAATATCTTACGGGTACGTATACGCTATGGCAGATTGCAACCAATCTGGCCCAGCCTATTGAGGAAGTCGCAAAACCTCTGATACCCCTCATTCAGGATCAGAGTCTAGAGTTAAAAAAACTACCTGATTTACCGCTAGCTAACGTTCAACTGTCACCCATGTCCCTATCGAGGGTGCCGGACAACGCAACAGCTGTGTCGATGCCACAACAATCCAGTGTAATCCGGTCATCGCCTATCTCCGCCAAGCCTTATGAATTAGTTCCATAGACCTCTTGCAAAAATGATTATGTGCTAAATTGCTGTATTTTGCTGCCAGTCTTCGGCAAGGTTGAGTTCATAATTGTAGAGTGCCGCTATCAAATTGAATCGCAGCCCATAGCGTCGTCGTCG
>NZ_JAYGIG010000111.1:0-3345 GCF_034932105.1 Leptothoe sp. PORK10 BA2
ATGACTCAGCCCAACGATTCAGCAACTATCTCAAAGGCCATGCTGGCCGTATTCCCAACTATCGCTACTACCAGATGGAAGGCTTGCCCATTGGCTCTGGTCCCGTTGAATCTTGGGTCAAACAGATTGATGCCAGACTGCAGGTGACCGGTGCACAATGGAATGAAGAGACGTTGCCGCAAATGTTCAAGTTGAGATCCGCTTATCTCAATCAACAACTGGATTATTTTTCATCCGCCAGCGGATGACGTGCTCCCCGAGATAGTCCTTAGGACTGATGTAATGGGGGACAGCAATCATTGAGTGATCCGATGGTTTAACCTTATTGGTCTATTTTAGCGAACTGGCCAGTTTGCGATCGCGTTATATAAACCGGGTAAGTGCAGAACTTAACGCATGGCACCTACGACCCTGCCAACCGATCGAACGTTTGTTTTGCAATTGGTTTGACGTAGTTTTTGTATGCGCGGTCTTGGATTCATGTGCCTGCACATACGAATAAGGGGATTAGGGGGTGCGAATAAGGGGATTAGGGGGTGCGATCGCATGTTTCCTAACCTATCAGGGGTAGCTTGGGGTAGTCACCTCACCAATAAATTCGCTTAAGGAAGAAAATTCCAGATAGCATAACCACAACCCAACAATCAGATCTGCACCTCCATCACCTCAAAATTGCAGCCCTATAGCCATATCCAGCGACCCTCTACCCCGTCGATCAATGCAGTCACAGCCATTGAACCTACCCCTTTCAGAAACGTTAAATATCTCAGCCCTATCCAGGCTTTTTGTAGACACCACGAACTCCTACAAATACCTGTTCTGGGAGCTGACTTTTCCTGCTAAGTTCTACAACCGCCAAATATCAAGGATCTATAATCAGCTTTGCTCTCAATAAGGTTGAATTATTGAGAATAGATCACGAATTTATAGGGGTTCCAGGTAGCGAAAATCAGGTAGGTTTTTAGAGGCTGTTTTAAAAGGTAAAGGGGTGTATAAAATTACGCCAGTCTCCTCAGCATCAAGCGAGTCATGGCAATGTAAATCATGACCTCGGATGACTCGGGTAAATGCTCATAGTCCTTCAGCAATTCCAAATTCCAAGATACAGACATCAAAAACAGTGGAAAATAGCTGAGTGTCAACCACTGAAGAACGTGGTCAAGAGGTATTCCTCATTTTCTTGGCCGATTTCTTCTTCTCATCAAGCATGAACTCAATCAACGCTGACCAGCTCTCAAACCACAAATACTTTGTGAGCGCCAAGATATCCTGAAAGAAGCCTTTGCGGGTGCCGCGCTGCTGCCGAATTTGTTGATAGCGTTCGTCGGCTAAATGCAGCACCGTATGAAACAAAAAAGCTAGCAGGTTAAGCGTCAACAAAAAAGCCGATAGATGTGCTTTACCAGGGCCAAAGTTATGTTCGAGATGATAGCCCTTGGTTTTGAGCACATTGTGATTCTCGTTTTCGGTCTTCCAGCGACAACGACCGGCAGCAGCCACCTCACTGACTCGTTGGTTCGTGAGCCGGTGATTGGTAATCCAACTGTTGAGATAGAGGACTTTGCCATCGGATTTGCGCGTCACCGTCAGCTCACACCCGTTGACGGATAAGGTAGGGTTCTCTGAGCGTAACGGCACATCATTGAGGTATCGCAGTTGCCAAATCTCATCGGTCTTGCCGTTTTGCTGCGCTTGTTCAAGCGTCTGGACATGCCCATTGGCTTCTACGAATCTGCTCCACACTCGGTATGTTCTCTAGCCCAAATAGGCTCTGAGCGTTGTCTCGACCGCTGCGACTATTGAGCTGTCGCTGGTAGTCTAAAAATGATTCACTTTGCATGAAAAAACATGAAAATGCCCCCAATACCGCATCCTTGACGCTGTAGCTGGTCGCATTACTCGGTTTGCGTGGGTCACCTAGCTCATCAATCGTGTCGTTGAGTTCACTTAACAGACTATCGAAACTGAGCGCAGCAGAGAGCATCGGCTGAGTCCTAACAGAGCATTAGCACGGGGCTTGGACTAACTTTACTCCATATTAGTCAGGCTATTAATGTGAGTTTCGGTGAACACTAATGATGTTCATAAGTTGGAATTTGGAATTGCTGCTTACATCCTTAATCCTTTCAAGCAGGATAAAGTATTTTCAATCAGACAGATTTGTGACTAATAGAAATCTTCTAGGGTATCAACTTAAGCCGGGAAATCCTGGCTAGGTGGGGAATCAGGGGCCAGGAGCCAGAAGCCAGTGAGGTCCTGATTCCTGGCTCCTGGCTTCTGAACACTATCCTTGGAAAACATCCCGCTTTGAGTTGGTACCCATCTTCTAACTTACGCCTTTCGCCTTTCGCCTTTCGCCTTTATCTTTCGAAGCCTATTAGAAGCCAGATTTCACTTCCAAAACCACACTTTCTATATGAGCAGTGCACCAATCTTTCTGGAGAATGCCGTCTAACAAATCAGAACCTCGTCCTTCAATGTTGTCAATGGCCCGTACAATCGCCGCAACATTTCGCTCCCAACCCTGGTGTATCAGCTGGGGACAAACCGTTGCGATCGCATCCGGCAAAAAGCAAGGATTGAGCCGCTGTATAGCTGCAATAATCTGGATCATCTCGGCCTCGCTATTGTCGATCTGGATAATATTGATGCCAAGCAGTAGCTGGTACAGTAGCTGAGTCAGCTGGTGTACATCAACAAAGGTTTGGGCCAGAGTCAAACAGAGTTTGTCTTTCGCAAGGGCCAGGGGGGCAAAATGACTTTTATCAACCCGGCTGTAGGCGATTTTTTCTTGCCAGTAGCGCTGATACAGCTTACTGACAGTCAGGTCAGGGGGGACGTTGCCTTCTTGGGCAAAGAGGTCACACAGCAGGGCTAACAGCAGGGGATTTTGAATAATTTCTAGCAGTGAGCGGCTATCCGCTGATAGGGCCAAAATATTGTCGGCGAATGCTGTTCCTCTATCTGAGGTATCCGGCTCTGGAAAGTCGTCAGCCCGTTGGTGAAAAAATGCGCTGGCGGCCAAACGAATCTCAGAGGGTGTGAAGTTAGGCACATCAAACCGCTCAATCTGTCGCGTCAGCCCAGGCAGACGCTCTCTAATCGGTTCTAGATGGTCGTTATAGTCGTGATCGCGGCAGGTAAAAACGACCGTGACACCAGAGGGCATCAGCTGTTGTAACATTTCTCGGAAAGCAGGGACAAAATCTCGGTTGATCACTAGACCTCTTGCAAAAATGATTATGTGCTAAATTGCTGTATTTTGCTGCCAGTCTTCGGCAAGGTTGAGTTCATAATTGTAGAGTGCCGCTATCAAATTGAATCGCAGCCCATAGCGTCGTCGTC
>NZ_JAYGIG010000112.1:0-3344 GCF_034932105.1 Leptothoe sp. PORK10 BA2
AGGACACGGATGAGAAAATAGATCCATAACACCACCCAGATTAGATCAGCTTTTGCTGAACCTATTATCGTCTATCGTATATACAACATGCCTTTACGCTGACCCACCTGGCGGAACCAGTGCCGATGGCCAGGTTCAGAAGGATATTGCCCTAATGCTCTCGGCGGGTAGTCCTATAGTCCGGCGGCTGGTGCAAGATCAAGGTAAGCAACCAGCGATGCTCTATGTTAATCAGACGGTACGTAAAGTGCTTAGCCGACAGCAAAAACGAACCGTTACTCGATCTCGACAGTATGACCAGGAACTATCGTGATACGGAAACCTGCAACCTTATCCTCTCAGCCGTATTAGGTATCACCTTTTTGGGCTACAACGTCATCAGGTATGGTAGGTCAATGGATGTTCAGTTAGGCCCCAATGCAGTCCGCATCGTTGGGGTTGGCAAGGGTAAACGCCTCGATCAGCAGTAAAACAGGCGTTATTCAAAAAGCTAATACGATTTCTCTGACGGGGATGACAAAATTCGCAAAGGCAAGTTAGCACTAAATCAGTCGATTCATCAAAAAGGAAGTGCTGCAAACAGGCCCTAATGGTATGTTTACTGCTCAACGAGTAGACCTGCCACCATCTTTAACTGGGAAGGCGTTTACTATGCCCACTTGCTGAATCCGGGCGGTGATGATTTTGCTGGGTACAACATGGATGACTACCCGATCTACTGGGCAACCTGTCACAACTTTGTCGGGCCAGACTTCTTCTCGGAGCGAATGACGGCCAATGCTATTCGGTTAGGCTATCCGCTAAATCTTCCTCAAGAGCAAATAGAGTTGCGAAACGTTCTAGAGATTATGAATTGAGATGAGGGTAGTTTTAGGTGCGATGATGGTGGTAGTGCTCTGAGGGCCGGTCAACCAGCGGTGATGCCTGAAGCGCACTGTCATAATGGCCTCGGCAACTGCATTTCTACCTCATCTATCTGAATCTGCAACTCTTCAGCCTGCTCAAGGTCGCCCAACCCTTCATAGAGCTCGTGTGCCCTCTGGAAGTGAGCGAGGGCATCTTCATACTCCGTCTGTCCCTTCGCAACATCCGCCAGTCCCCAGTGGCTCTCAGCTTGAAGTTCTGGCTGAGCTGCTACTTCAGCGCGGTTCAATGCCTCCCCATAGCGTTCTCGAGCTAGAAGGGGCAACCCAACTCTCAGATAAGTATCTGCCTGCAATAAGTAAACTCGGCTATCCTCCGTCCCCGCCTGGATTCTAGATTCCAACACATCTATGGCAGCCTGGTTGAGCGCGTAGCTTCTCCAATCGAGGGCGCTGTGTTCAAATTCAAGATATTTTAGGGCGATCGCAAGGGCTTCTTCGTCGGGCTCTAGCTGCTCTGCTTTGATTGCCTCTACTTGTGCATTGACGCGATCGCTCTCAGTCTCAGGCAGCAGCACAAACCCAACTGGCTCTCCCAATTTAGACGAAATTCCCTCGTTAGTCGTGATGACAATGGTGTAGCGGTAGTTAACTACTATGGACGCTACTTCATCAAAGACTGCCTCAGTCCCAGTTACTTCAACTTCCCAGTCAACATTTCTGCCATCGATCTCGACGGTGTATGACGTGGCCCCCTCAACGGGATGCCATTGAAACGTTAGCGAGTTCGTTCCCATTAAAGCGGTGTTACGGGGAGTCAGCACATAGGGTAGCGATTCATCGAAGGGGGCCCGTGACGGATTTCTCGGTCCCCGAGGGCGCGCTTTTCGCTTTGGGAAAATAAAGTCTAAAAAACTAATCTGAAGATTTCCTTCAATACCGCCAGGATATTGACTGCCAGTATGACTTTGCGCCGGCTGGGCGATCGCAACCACAGCACCTAAGATCAACACAAATATCTGAATTAGAGAGGTAAAGCGTTTGTTTGACATACCTTTTCGTAATTAAGTCCTTCAGCATCAAATCGGTCACGAGCTATCGTCAGCCAAGCATTCTCCTCAGGAACGCTGCGATCCCCTAACTGACAACAGCGCTGCCAAGCTGGTAGTGCATCTTCCTGACCTGTGGTCTCCCTGACTTGAGCAACCAAACAGTAGGCTGATCCAGGGTTAGCAACATACTCTTGTTCAGAAGCTGACAATTGCTCATAAATTGAGATAGCAACATCTAAGGCAGATGCGGCAAATGGATACTCTTCCTGCTGTAGCAAAGCCCAGCCCAAGTTTTTATAAAGACTGAATTGAGTTTCCGGGAAGCTTTTCTGCTCCTCTGCTAACCTTAGCCCCTGATTTAACAGTGCCAAGGATTTATTCAAGTTATTTTCAGGCGATTGCAGATATAACCGGACCAAATTGTTATAGGCCTCTGGCAAATTTCCCCGAATCGCTATCAAGTATTGGGTTTCAGCCTTATCCAGTTCTTGTATATCTTCGTAAAGGGTGCCGAGATTATAGTGGGCATCCACATTGTCTGGGTTCAGCGAAATTGCCAGGTTATAGGCCTGCTCTGCTGAGCCCAGTTTGCCCTTCTGCCAAGCCGACTGCCCTCGCTGGTTGTACTGCCTTGAAAGGCTGGGCAACGCCAGCCAAAAGGCAAACAGAGCCCCGGTCAGCAGTGCTGTAGTGCCAAACTTAGTCCGCAGTCGCCAGGGTTTTGAGACCTTAAAGCGGTCAAAGAAGACCTGCGCCCCTTCGCTACCGGCATCCGTCAAATCGCTGCGCGCCTTCAGCAACGTCAACAAGTTCGACAGCGCAATGGCCGAGAGCCCGGCTACCCCAGCCCCACCTAGCAAAAAGCGACCGCTGATGTTTATAAGCAGGCCAATGCTAATAGCCCAGGTTAGGGTGGTCAGCCCTTTGAACACCCAGTCATCGGGATTTGAGTCTGGAGGCTTAACCGTTTCATCCAAAAACCACCACCAATGCTCTGGCTGCTTCGGAAAGCTGTGGCGATAGGAGCCAAAATTAAACTGTTCAGCCATAGCCGCCGCCTGATCCTTGAACTGGCGATCAAGGGTATGAATTTCCTTCAGCAGATGGGGTTTGGGTGCCAGCGACTGCTCCAGCACAGTATGCAACACATCGCGAGCATTCAAAACGGTCATCACCTGCTGTTCGTCGGTCCTCTGCTCGTTCCCGAAACAGTCCAGGGCATTGCGATAGGCCGTTAGGGCCGTACCTAGAGCTGGCGTAGTCATGGATTGCAGCACAAAATCAATAAGCTCATCCTAAGTCACAGGGCAAACGCATACAAAAGTACATATCTCAACAAGCCTCTATTTGGCCATTTTATTGAGAATAGTGTCATTAAGAAGAGTCTTATTGAGAAAAAGCTGATGAACATTAGTGTCGTGAACGCCTG
>NZ_JAYGIG010000113.1:0-3170 GCF_034932105.1 Leptothoe sp. PORK10 BA2
ACGACGACGCTATGGGCTGCGATTCAATTTGATAGCGGCACTCTACAATTATGAACTCAACCTTGCCGAAGACTGGCAGCAAAATACAGCAATTTAGCACATAATCATTTTTGCAAGAGGTCTATTACTAAAAAATGCCTGAAGGGGGCTGTAGAACGGGCGACTAAGCAGCAAAGGCAAATTGCTGTTGTTTATCGGGGACAGGCGTTAGATGGACAGCTGGCAAAGACGCTTAATCAGGGAATGCAATCAGCTGGGTATGCTACATTTTTAACAAATTTGGATGCCGTTTCAAGTGCTGACTTTGAACAAAACCTAATCCATTGTGATTATTTTATCCTGGTGCTTTCAGCTCAAATGGCCATTAGTGAAATGGTGATTGAGCTGTTGCAGCGGGTGCGGGATCGACAGACGAGCCAGCAGAACAGTGATCCATGGCTTTTGGTACTCCATGTACGGGCAGAGTCTCCTTTTGCTTTAAGCCATACTATTCGTCGTTATCTGGAGCAGGCGTGGCAGTATACCTGGAAAAATCCGGAGGATGATGGCCCTGTGATTCAGAAAATTTTAAGTAGTATTCAAACCGGAAATACTCCTGGGGAGAAGGCTATGGAAAAATATACTCAAAGTACTGAACTTCTACATTCCCCGTCAGACCAGCATTATTCATCTGTTGTAACTCCACCGCCTTCGCCTGTGGCCGATCCCGAGCTACCCAGGGGACAGGTGCGGCGGGCATCTGCTTTTTACATTGAACGTCAGCCCTATGACGCCCAGTGCTATGAGGAAATCCTTAAGCCTGGAGCCCTGATTCGGATCAAGGCTCCACGCCAGATGGGAAAAACCTCTCTCATGGCCCGCATCCTTTATAACGCCGAGGAACAGGGGTATCGTAGTATTCCGCTCAGTTTTCAACTTGCGGATCAGACAATTTTTAGTAGTTTAGATCAGCTACTGCGCTGGCTTTGCACTCGAGTAGCCCGAAAATTGAATCTACCTCCGCGCTTAGAGGACTTTTGGACGGATGCCTATGGCAGTAAGGATAACTGTACGGCTTATTTTGAAGATTACCTGTTGCCGGAGATTTCCACTCCCTTGGTGTTGGGCATGGATGAAGTGGATCGGATTTTTCAATATTCTGACATTGTGGATGACTTTTTTGGGTTGCTGCGAGCCTGGTATGAAGAGGCGGGTTATGGTGTCGGTGGCGGTAGCCTTTGGGAAAAACTACGCCTGGTGGTCGTGCATTCCACTGAAGGCTACATCCCACTGGATATTAATCAGTCCCCATTTAATGTGGGATTACCCATTGAGCTAAAGGAGTTTAATCTGGAGCAAGTTACTGATTTGGCCCGTCGCCATGGTTTGCTCTGGAGTTCTGGCCAAATCGAGCAGTTAATCACACTCATTGGTGGTCATCCCTATCTGGTGAGATTTGCGTTTTATCGGATTGTCCAGGGAGAATTGACGTGGGAGCAGCTGCTTAAGAGTGCTCCGACGGAATCGGGCATTTATGGTGACCATCTACGGCGACTATTGTGGAATCTGAATCGGGATTCTGTTTTGGCTGCAGCCTTTAGTCAGGTATTGGCCAGTCGGGAGCCGATCTCTCTCGACTCAGCCCATACGTTTAAGCTCCATAGTCTGGGGTTGGTGAAACTACAGGGAAATGGCGTGACCCCTAGTTTTGAGCTTTATCGCCAGTATTTTAGCGATCGGTTGCATTGTGAATCCAGTTAGTTAGAGCATGCTCAAATTGAGGACTAACGTCAGGCCAGTAGGTCATTCAAGTAGACATTCAGGTGGAGAACGGTAATGAAATATAAGGTAGGGGGACATTTGCCCCTGGGCGCGCCCAGCTACATTGTGCGGGAGGCGGATGAGGCGCTATACCAGGCGTTAAAGGCAGGGGAGCTGTGCTATGTGTTTAACTCCCGTCAAATGGGTAAAACCAGTCTCCGGGTGCGCACCTTCCACCGTTTACAACAGGCGGGGGTAGCCTGTGCGGCCATTGATTTAAATAATATTGGCAGTAAGGATATTACCGCCCAGCAATGGTATGCCGGTTTCATGCGGCGGCTAGTGACGAGTTTTGACTTGCCGGTAAAATTGCGCGATTGGTTAAAGGAGGTTGATTATCTCTCCCCGGTCAAGATTTTCAATGAGTTTATTGAGCAGATATTACTTCGGTATGTCACCCAGCCCATTGTTGTCTTTATTGATGAAATTGATAGCATGCGGCGACTGCCGTTTGAGACCGATGACTTTTTTGCCTGTATCCGGTCTTGTTTAGATTCTGGTCATCTTACCTTTGCGCTGTTGGGGGTGACAACCCCCTCTGATTTGATTACAGATAAGTATTGCACACCGTTCAATGTGGGTCGGGCCATTGACCTGAATGGTTTTACGTTTCAGGAAGCCCGGACCCTGGCTCAGGGATTGATCAATGCGGAACGGCCAGAGGTATTGCTGCGGTGCATCCTGGATTGGACGGGGGGACAGCCGCTGTTGACCCAGAAACTGTGTCAGACCATTACGGCCAAGAACGAAACCATTCAGACAGGGGAAGAACAGCGCTATGTGGCAGTCCTGGTGGAAAGCCGTATTTTAGATAACTGGGAAGCCCAGGATGAGCCCCCCCATTTAAAGACGATTCGAGATCGGTTGCTCAACATCGAAAAGCGGACGGGCTCCCTATTACAGCTGTATGAGCGCATTCTCAAAGATGGTGATGTATCGGCGGATGATAGTGGTGAACAGCTAGAGCTGCAGTTGGCGGGACTAGTGGTCAAGCGGGGTGAACAGTTGCGGGTATATAACCGAATTTATGCCACGGTCTTTAACAACCAGTGGGTACAGCGGGTGTTGTCCAATGTTTACGAGGAGTTTATGAGAACTGTCTCTAAACAGGAGCAGAAGCTGCTATCTATGCTGAATGTGATGGAGGGTAAAGGGTTTGATTATATTTTAAATGAGATTCTCAGCGATATTACGCTGAAGATGAGCGTATTGTTGAGTGCCGACCGCACTACGGTATTCTTTATTGACTGGAGTTTAGACAAAATCTGTTCTTGAAGCATTCAGAATCGTACTCAAGCTATTGACTGGCCTGAGTATCTTAACTAAGAGATACAATTGGGTTTTAGGCTGCGACTTTGGGCTCAGATTTG
>NZ_JAYGIG010000114.1:0-253173 GCF_034932105.1 Leptothoe sp. PORK10 BA2
GGCTGATGCCGATATTTTCCATAGAGATGCACCCGACCCACACGCTAGGTTTCAACTATTTCTTAAAACCCATTTACTGGGCACGCGCGTCTGTATCAAATATTACATTTTGAATTTATAATTGCTGCTGGGACTCAGTCGTCACTAAAACTTAGGTGGTAAAACCTAAGCCGTAACAGCAACCTTGGCGTCCAGTTCACCAGCTGCGTATTTAGCAGCAAAGATATCCACACCAACCTGCTTGATCTTGGTAGCATGGCCAGCAGTGCCAAACGCTTGATAGCGGTCAGAACATACTTTCTTCATGTACGTGATGGAAGGCTTGAGGAAGTGGCGAGGATCGAAGTTGGAGGGATCCTTCATGGCCGCTTCGCGGATAGCGGCAGTGATAGCCAAACGGTTATCAGTGTCGATGTTCACTTTGCGAACACCGCTCTGAATACCCTTTTGAATTTCTTCAACGGGTACACCGTAGGTCTCAGGAATGTTACCGCCATTAGCGTTAATGATGTCCAACCACTCCTGGGGAACGGAGGAAGATCCGTGCATGACCAGGTGAGTGTTGGGCAGACGCTTATGGATTTCTGCAATCCGGCTGATGGCTAGAATCTCGCCTGTGGGCTTACGGGTAAACTTGTAAGCGCCGTGGCTAGTACCGATGGCAACCGCAAGGGCGTCAACCTGAGTCTGCTCAACGAACTGGACAGCTTCGTCGGGGTCAGTCAGGAGCTGATCCTTGCTGAGGGTGCCTTCAAAACCGTGGCCATCCTCTGCTTCACCTTGACCTGTTTCGAGGGAGCCCAAGCAGCCAAGCTCACCTTCAACACTGGCACCGATGGAGTGGGCAACCTTAACGACTTCAGCCGTAACGTTAACGTTGTACTCAAAGCTAGCGGGGGTTTTGGCATCGGCTTCTAGGGAGCCGTCCATCATGACGCTAGTAAAGCCATTGCGGATTGCAGAGTAGCAAGTCGCAGGGCTATTTCCATGGTCCTGGTGCATGACAACAGGAATGTGAGGATAGGTTTCGATAGCCGCCAGAACCAAGTGACGCAAGAAGTTTTCACCAGCGTACGTACGGGCACCGCGGGAAGCCTGCAAAATTACAGGACTGTTAGTCTCATCAGCAGCCTGCATAATTGACAGGATCTGCTCCATATTGTTCACGTTATAAGCGGGAATGCCGTAGCCGTTTTCAGCGGCATGATCCAGCAATAGCCGCATAGGTACAAGCGCCATATAATCCTCCTAGTACTTTTGGCCGTTTTGGCAGCTTCGATTAAAGGGTCGAATAGGTATCCCTACTCATTAATATTAGTTCACAACCCTGAATTTATAACGAGTTGTTTCTGAAACCTGAGGCTTTTATTAAGGATAGCAGCATCTATGCGTCGGCTATGGTCAGTAAATGGCAATGTTAATGCCTTTCTCAGGGGAAATCCGAGAAATATTCTTTCACTAGAAAATATTGATATTTTTCATTTTTTAATGTGAGTATGGGTCGCCTGGGATTCGAACCCAGGACCAATCGGTTAAAAGCCGAGTGCTCTACCGCTGAGCTAGCGACCCGTGTTGAGGCTGTCCTTCAAGCACAGTTATTAAATATATCAGATAGTTCACTCATTTGACGGAATAATCGAAGTTCCACGCCAGCTTGCTGAAATTAGTCCTTGTCCATGGCGCGGTCAATATAACGGCCATCAATCAGGAAGGAGCCCCGTTCAAATCTTACAGCCCAGTAGCCGCCAAGCTTTTGTTCGAGGATAGTCCCTGTTTCTCCCAGGGTGACTAGATCCGGTGGGCGTAGCATGGGCATGGTGTCGGCGGTTTTGAGGTAAGGGGGCTGGGTGGTGACAGTGATGGTGTCGCCCACTGCAAAAAGTTTGTCGGCCATGGGATGACTGTATGGTTAGGTTTTATGGTTGGTTGATCGGCTTTAAATCTGAGTTTGGGGGGTTGGGGGAACCAGCGTCAACTCCGGCATGTAAAACTCATCAGGATGGATATGCAAATGCGTGATGATGGTGGCTGAGCAATCTGAAACAACTTTGCGGCAGTGGGTACGGGCTGAGTTGGAGGAGGCTGCCACGGGGGTTGGGTTGGGGGTGAATATTGCGATCGCAACCCTGATCTTGATCTCCGCCGGTTTATTTGTGGCGGATACCTATGCCCTCTCTCCCTCGGTCAGATCCGTCCTAACGCTTCTGGACCGGCTGATCCTAGGCGCATTCGTCCTGGAGTACGCTGTGCGGCTGTGGGCGGCTGAGCGGCCGCTGCGCTATGTCATTAGCCCCTATGCCCTGGTGGATTTGGTGGCGATTTTGCCCCTGTTGGTCGGGGTGTTTGACTTGCGATCGCTGCGGTTGATCCGCGGGTTGCGCATCCTCAAATTGGCCCGCTTTCTGGCGGAAGATGGCTGGTTAGGGCGTGAGGGGCTGATCATTGCCCGCATCGTTTTTACCCTATTCTCCATTGTATTTATCTATTCAGGGGCCATTTACCAGGTGGAGCATCCAATCGCCCCCCAGGTGTTTGGTACCTTCCTCGATGCGATGTATTTTGCCGTGGTGACCATGACCACCGTCGGCTATGGCGATGTCACCCCCGTTTCCGAAGCGGGGCGGACGTTAACGGTGATGATGATTTTGACCGGCATTGCCCTCATTCCTGGCCAACTGGG
This sequence comes from Leptothoe sp. PORK10 BA2, assembly GCF_034932105.1. Classification (NCBI taxonomy): domain Bacteria; kingdom Bacillati; phylum Cyanobacteriota; class Cyanophyceae; order Nodosilineales; family Cymatolegaceae; genus Leptothoe; species Leptothoe sp. PORK10 BA2. The sequence continues at coordinate 2,681 of NZ_JAYGIG010000114.1, forward strand.
CAGTTTGATTCAGAACATTAACCGGATCCATGCGGTGACTACTATCCGCTGTGAGCACTGCGGACTGGCCAGCCACGAGGCGGATGCGTTGTATTGTCGGCGTTGTGGTACCCAGCTGCCCCAGGACGAGGTCACGTAATCATGAGGTCATGTAATCACGAGGTCATGTAATCACGAGGTCTCGTAATCCCGTGTGGAGAGCAGACTCCTAATCTAGGGCTTGTCTAAGGCTTGAAAAGCTTCTGCGACCAATCGTTGTGCCTTTTGGTCCAAGGCAATCCAGTCGATGTCGCCCATGTCTAGATCGAGCAAACGGGTATCGACGGTGATTGGCCCATCCATGGTATCCGTTGTATTGCATAGCCGATAGCACAGCTGCCAAACATCGATCTCCTGCTGTTGTTCCTGTTTTGTTAGGCACAGGGTGTACAGGTGCTCGGGGGACGGGAGCTGGGCTAGGGTGGCTTGAAGTTGGTCATGCTCCTCAGGGGTGGCGGTTTCGAGCATTTCCTGGATGGCTAGATATTGCTGTTTTTGCTCAGCCGTGGCCTCGGTGGGCCAGCACATGTCATCGCGATAGGACCCCTGCCAATCAGAGATATCCAACTGCTTACGGATATTGTCGATAATCCGAATGAGGGCCGGTTGCATCAGCGCTTGGGCGTAGCGCTGATCCTGGGAGGTGGCAAACTGAGGCATGGGGCCAGGGCGTTAGAGGGTAGGGAGTCAGGTGGGTTTAGTTTGTAAACCAGTTTAGGGGAACGGTGTCCCCGTGACGATGACTCTGATGACTCGGACGGTCTCTGTGAACATATCTGTATGTTCCGGTTCTTTGCCTACGTTAGGCGACGGGCCGTGACGATGACTCTGATGACTCGGACGGTCTCTGTGGATGATGTATCTGTATGTTTCTGGTCCGGGCCTACACTGAAGGGACCCTCTGCTTTAGCCACAGCTGCAAAATATCATTGATCCAACTTATTTCTGACGTGCTGAGGCCCAAGGTCTGGGCCGAGAGACTGTATTTCAACTTGCCGACAACGGTGCGGTTATGGCCTAGGCGAAATGTGATGGTGGAGCTGCCCGGTTGGAGGTCGATGTCCTGAATATCTTGCTTATAGGTGTTGATCTCATAGACCACGGGGCGGCAGGGGAACCGATAGCCCAGCAGGATGATATCTGGCAATAGTTGAATGCTCACCTGCTGAAAAAGTGTGGTCAGAGTTTTTTTCAAGCCTCGGTAGCTCAAGCATAGACTCAGGTGAGTCCCGCCCAGCCCGCCAATGATGGCCAATGGATACCAAATGCCGGTTAACTGCGGCCATAGGTTTAGGAAACCCTGACAACCAAGCCCTAGGCCCAGCCCGCCGCCTATGGTTTGGCCGAGGGCCAACCAAAAGCGACCATTTTTCCAGCCCAGGGGGGGGACAAGCACTTCCAAGGTTTGACTGTATTCCAGAATCTTGAGTTGGGTATCTGCCGGGGCCATGCGTTCCAGGATCGCTCGCTGGAAGCGTTGACTTAGACCAATCAGAGATAGACGGTGGGATGGGCTAAAGATTTCATCCGCTTGCTCTAATCCGTAGAGGGCGGCCTGGGCTGATATGGGCCGCTTATGTTGTTTTGGCTGGGTGAGCCAGCGCAACCAAGCCTTGAAGGAACGGCTCATATGCCCCAGCTCGGGGCCAAACAACATGCGTAGACCCCGTTGGGGTAATTCGTTGGGATGGTGTCCTGTGGCCAAATGTACCAGGGTTGCTCCCAGGCTATATAAATCGGTGGCGGGCACGGCTCGGTCGCCCAACTGTTCCGGCGGACGATAGCCTGGTGTGCCCGAAATCAAAATCGGTTCATCCGCGCCAGTCTGGGTGTCATGGTTGCACTGGACTAGGCCAAAGTCCACCAGATAAACCTTTCCCAAAGTAGTACTGGAGGGATTGTGGAGGACTAAACTGCTGGGTTTGATATCGCGGTGAATGATGGCGGGCTCCTGGCTGTGGAGGTAGTCAAGGATATTCAGCACCTGACGGGCTAGATGGCGCACTTCTGGTTCGCTAAACTCTCTTTGTTCATGGACTAAGGCGTAGAGGGACTGGCCTGCAATGTAGTCTTGCACCAACATTAGGCCCCTGTAGCCATGCTGATGGATTGCAAAACTGTCTAGATAGGTGGGAATAGCTGGATGGTTGAGGGTTTTCAGGACCGCAATCTCTTCGCGAAAGCGTTTGGTGTCGGCGGGCTGAAGCGGATCGTCCAAACACAAATATTTGATCACAACTGGCCGGTCATGGTGGTGGTCGTAGCCCAACAGTGTTCTCCGTCCCAGGCGTGCCCCTAGGGTTTGTTGAATACTGTAGCGATTGTGCAGCCGAGGTGTCGGCTGAGGTGCTGTTTGGCGTAGAGCGTTGGAAGAAACCATTGACCTGTGGAGGGTGTTACGCATCATCCATCAGAATGCCCGATTGAATAGCTGGGGTAGCGGGTTTAGAATGACATCCAGTGTTGCGGGATTCACAGGAGTTGCCATGGTTCAGCCTAGGGTTTTTATTGATGGTGAGGCGGGTACCACCGGTTTACAGATCTATTCGCGGCTGGCCCAGCGGGGGGATGTCACCGTGGTGAGTATTGATCCGGCGAAGCGCAAGGATGTGGTGGAGCGGGCTAGGCTGATGGACTCCGTGGATGTGGCGATTCTGTGTTTGCCCGATGAGGCGGCCCGTGAGGTGGTCGGTCTGATTTCAAGTCCGACGGTTAAAATTTTGGATGCCAGTACGGCCCATCGCACCCATGCGGATTGGGCCTATGGGTTTCCGGAGCTAGCTCCGGGGCAGCGGGAGACCATTGCTAAGTCTTACCGGGTGAGTAATCCAGGCTGTTATCCCACTGGGTTTTTGGCGGCGATGAAACCCCTGGTGGCTTCTGGGTTGGTTCCGGCTGACTTTCCGGTGACGATCAATGCCATTTCTGGCTATTCCGGTGGGGGGCGTCAGCTGATTGAGACTTATGGCGAATATGGTGGCGAGTCTGGTGGGGATTCAGAACCGCCCTATCCCTATGGGGTGTACGGCCTCACCTTTGGCCACAAGCATGTGGAGGAGATGTACCGATATTCGGGGCTGGCCCATGCGCCTTTGTTTTTGCCAGCGGTGGGGGCCTTTGAGCAGGGTATGTTGGTGCAGATTCCGTTGCCGCTGTGGACCTTGGACCATCCGCCCACTGGGCAGCAGCTGTGGGATGTGCTGGCTGATTACTATGCTGGGGAGCCGTTTGTGCAGGTTAAGGCTTTGGGGGATGGGGGGGAACTGCGCGATCGCAAATTCCTAGACACTAAGGCGGCCAACGGCACCAATCAGGTGCAGCTATTTGTATTTGCCAATGACGATACCCACGAGGCGCTGGTGGCCGCGCGGTTAGACAACCTGGGTAAAGGAGCCGCAGGCGCTGCCGTACAGAATATGAATATTATGTTGGGTCTGTCGGAACAGACGGGTTTGATTTAGGGTCGTTAGTCTTAGGCCGCAGGGGGGAACAAAATGGGAGACTCAAACTGGGGGTACAAAAGAAAGAAGAGTGGCTAATGATGAGCCACTCCTTGCTTAGAGACTTAATTATTCCCACTGTGGAAGACAGCAATTCTCGCGGCACGAGAATTGTCGGAGGGAGACTGATTTGTCCCCTACACCCTGGTGTAACTTGGCAAAGGTTTTACCCTCAGCATAAGCTTGTTATTACTGTGGCTGCAAAAGAGTGAGTTTGGATAGTACCCATTTGGGTACTGCTAGATAGTTTTAGGTAGTTTTAGTCCACTGTCCGGAATGGCGAATGATCCTGGGGTAAGGATCAACAGCATGGCCGTTGATGATTTAATCACATTTCACCATGGTTTTATCCTCCCCTAACACCGCTCCCTTTGCGTGGCTACCCTGTGCCCATAGTTGGGTTGCCATCCATCCCCAACCCAGGGGGGTGATTCAATTTATCGGCAGTGGTCTATGGGGAGTATGGCCCATGGTTTCCTATGGTCATTTCCTAAAAAGTCTCTTTGAGGCTGGCTACACCATTGTGGCCATACCGTTTCGGTATGCCCGTCGCCACTGGTCTGTGGCCCTGGATCTTTTAGATGAGCATTATCAGGTGCGGTTGGCCATGGTTGAGGTCGCCATGGCCAGGGGCTATGATCCGAAAATTTATTTAGATGCCGCCCACTATGCTTGGGTAGGCCATGGCCTAGGGTGTCGATATGTGGCCCTGTTAGAGGTGTTGACTGCACCCATGGAACTGCTATCAGACTGTTTTCAGTCCCTAGTCCCCGAGCTGGAAGATGCGGATCGACAATGGCAACAGATTTGCCAGGGCCTAGCCTCCCTAGGGGAGAGTTTGCGGCTAATGGAGCGTCGGATTCAACGGCTGACCGGGGAGACGGTGGACTACAGTCAGCCTTCCATTAGGCATCAGGCTTCTCTGTTGTTAGCCCCTGTGATGACGGATTTGGCTGGGCCGCTGCGGTCGCTCTTGAGTAAATTGATGCCGGTCTATCCCACCGTGGCGCAAACCCATCAGTTGATTGAGCACAGCCCACTGTTTCAGTTGACGGGGTTAATTCAGTTTGCCCGCGATCGCATCGCTGCCGATACTTGCCAGCGGCTGATGCAAGAACAGCCCCACCTGCGACGCCGGTTACTGAAGGGCAATTATTGGGAGCCCGTGGGGATCCGCATGGGACAGGTCATCGTCGATTTTAACCCCCTTGATAAGCTGGTGCAGCCCCTGAGCTGCCGCGATCTGGAGTATAAATCGATCACCCTGCTCAACCGTCTGCGCACCCCATCCCCCTTGGCCCCTTGTCCGTCGGGCCGTCGGGCCAAGGGGCATCGAGCCATGGCGGCTTAGGCTGTGGGTTCCAGTTCACCTATACAGTTCACCTATACACAGTTCACCTATACAGTTTCTCCAGACAGTTCACCCATGTCACCGGTCCCGTCTGTTAAGCCATTCTGCAGACTGATTGTTAATCAGCTAAAACCGATATAATGAATCGTTTAGGCAATGCGCTTTACGGTTGAGGCAGATAGCTGGATGGATGATGAGATCGATTTTGGCGAGTTGCGATCGCAGCTTTTTAATACCTATCAGCAGCAGACTCCCTTGGGGCAGGCCACTGTCCAACTGCTGTCGATATTCTATGGTCCCACCAGCATTACCAACCTTGTTGCTGCCCTGACCGCCATTGGTGCTACCACCAAGACGGGAAAAAAAATCACCCCAGTCAATCTCAAGCCCCAGATCACCCGGCTGCTTGAGGAACAGCTCCTGATTTACGGTGGGGGGCATTTGCCCCAGTGTAATCCCCTGATTGTGGAAATGGTCACTCGCCATGGGGCTACCCTGGACAGTTTTGAACCCATGCTGCAAGCGGTGATGAATACCTTACATCCCCGCCGTAGCCAAGCCGGACGGGCAAATCGAGCCCGCCACATCTGTCGCTCCAAGGATGAACTGTATCGCGAAGCGCGCCTAGCCCTTTATCAGCAGGAGTACGAAATACTCCCCCAGCTATTCCTCGACTATAGCAACTACAACTACTACGCCAGCCCCGTTGCCCTAGAAGAATTTCTCCTAGATGTGCTCAACAATCCCTTGGATATGGATTGGCTGCGCACCCTCCCCTCTGAATATTACGGCGCGGTGCTACGGTTGCTCCTGGTTGAATCAAACACCCTGTTGGAGTCAGCCGAGGACCTATTGGCGCAGCTAGAGATCCATGCCGATAGCTTCAAGGAATTCAACGTTTTGTTGGTGGAACAATATCTCCTGTGCCATCGGCTGGCGGAAGCCGAAGCTGTTCTCGATCGGGTGGTGGATGAATCGTCCCAGGTCTATGGGACGGCTCTGCGGGGTACCCTGGCTCTGATGTTGGGGGAAACCAATCTCGCCTTAGATTACTATGACACTGCCACCAAGCTAGCTCGTAAGCAGTTAAACAAAAAAGCGGTGATTGGCGGTATTGCGGGGGTATTTTATATGCTGGCCTTACTCAAGTCAGGCCAGCCCGAGCATCTCAAGCAGGCTATTACCCTTAGTGCCTCGCTGATGCAGGGCTCCAGCTATTTAAATAATGTCTACCGATTACTCCATGAACTGACGCTACTGCACCAGGGACACCTGGCTGCCCGCCAGAGATTGTTAGAGCTGATTGATGGTTACATCGGCGATGACGACGACAGTTTTGGCCGGTTCTTTAGCATGCTGTGTCTCTACTGGTTGGATGAAGACGAGGCGAAAGCAGCCTTACCCCGTCCCCTGGCGATCTTCGCAGAGCAGGCTCAGGCAGCTGGGCTGAGTTGGTTGGCAATGGAATCGGCTGAGATTTTGAGTCGTATAGCCCCTGAAAGTGCCTATGCCCATTGGTGTGCCCAGCGCTCCAGCCGGTCCATTGTGGATACGCTACAGCCCCAGAGTACTTGGGAGCTGAGCTTGAAAGCGCTGACCAATGTGGCAGGAACCGGGACCCGTAATGTCCCCAAAAGTGAGCGTCGACTGGCCTGGTTTTTAACCCTATACACCAAGCATTGGATGCTGCAGCCTAAGGAGCAAAAGCTCAGTGCCAATGGAACTTGGACTAAAGGACGGGTGGTAGCCCTGAGTCGACTCGCTAAAGACGCTGCGGATTTTGACTATCTCACCACCCAAGATCTCCAGGTGTGTAGCCAAATTAAGTATGACTATTACTCTGGGTCTCAATACACCCTGAATCGAGATGCTGTTAAGACCTTAGTTGGCCATCCCCTAGTATTTTGGGAAGAGTCTCCTACGGTGCGTGTGGAGATTGTTGCTGCTACCCCAGAGCTAGTGATTGAACAAAAAGGAGATGGCTCCATCACCCTGTTTATGGAGCCTGCCGTTAGCCCCGGCGACGGGATTACCCTGGTGAAGGAAACCCCGACTCGAGTAAAAGTATTGGATGTCACCACGGAACATCATCGCATTGCCGAGATTTTAGGTAAGCGCAATCAGCTCACGGTCCCCGCTGCGGGCCAAGAGCAGGTGTTGGCGGCGATCCAGTCGATTTCCAGTTTAGTGACGGTGCACTCCGACATTAGTGGTGAGATGGCCGATATGGAAACCATCGAAGCCGATGCCAAACCCCATATCCATCTGATGCCTGCGGGGGATGGTTTGAAACTGTCGATGCTGACCAGACCCTTTCCCAATTCTGGCGTTTACTATCCCCCCGGTGTCGGTCGGAAGACGGTGATTGCCGAAATTGATGGCAAACGCTCCCAAGCGACCCGCGATCTATCCATGGAAAAGCGACTGGCGGAAGATGTACAGCAGGCTTGTCCTGCCCTAGAATTGGCTGAGTCAGGAGAAGGAGAGTGGATTTTAGATCAGCCAGAAACCTGTTTGGAACTGTTGCTGCAACTGGAAGCATTGGAAGAAAACATTGTTTTAGAGTGGCCCGAAGGAGAGAAACTTAAGATTCGCAACAAGGCAGGTATCGAAGGCTGGCGGATACAGATCAAACAGGAGCAAGATTGGTTTTCAGTCACGGGTGAGCTGGAGTTGGATGACGGCAGTGTGATGGATATGCAGGCGCTGCTGTCACTGTTAGACCAAACATCCAGCCGGTTTGTCCCCATTGGGGACGGTCAGTTTTTGGCCTTGACCCAAGCCTTCCGTAAACGGTTAGATGAGTTTCGAGCCTATTCAGAACGCCATGGCAAGGGGGCCAGGTTTCATCCGTTGGCTGCCCTGGCCTTAGAAGATACCTTGGATGAGGTGGGCGACTTGCAAGCGGATGCTCAATGGAAGTCTCATATTAAACGACTGAGAGAGTCTAAGACCGTTGTTCCTTCAGTTCCCTCCACCTTGCAGGCGGAGCTGCGGGACTACCAGCTAGAGGGCTTTCAGTGGCTGGCCCAGCTGGCCCACTGGGGGGTGGGGGCCTGTCTCGCGGATGACATGGGCTTGGGTAAAACTCTCCAGGCCCTGGCGGTGATTTTGCTGCGTGCCCCCGATGGACCGACGCTGGTGATTGCCCCCACGAGTGTTGGGGCGAATTGGGTGAGTGAAGCGCAGCGGTTTGCTCCAACGCTGAATGTGATGCAGTTTGGCAGTGACGATCGTCAGGCGGTGGTGGATCAGATGAGTGGCTTTGATCTGTTGGTGTGTAGCTATGGCCTTTTACAACAACCTGAGGTGGCGGAGCTGTTGGCGGAGGTGGAGTGGCAAACGATTGTGCTGGATGAGGCCCAGGCGATTAAAAATAGTGCTACCAAACGGTCCCAAGCGGCGATGAAGCTCACAGGTGGCTTTAAGATACTGACCACGGGCACCCCCATTGAAAATCATCTGGGAGAGCTATGGAATTTGTTCCGGTTTATTAATCCTGGGCTGTTGGGGTCCTTGGATAAGTTTAACCAGCGGTTCGCTACACCTATTGAGCGTCACCAAGACAAGCAGGCACGTCTCCAGTTGAAGAAACTGATTCAGCCCTTTATGCTGCGACGGACTAAGTCCCAGGTGTTGGATGAGCTGCCCTCGCGCACTGAGATTACCCTCCATGTGGAACTGAGTGTTGAGGAGAAGGCTCTGTATGAGGCTCTGAGGCGGGATGCGATCGCAAAGCTCACCAATACCGATGCTAAGGCCGGGGCCAAGCACCTACAGGTCCTCGCTGAAATCACCCGATTGCGACGCATGTGCTGTAATCCAGAGCTGGTGGCCCCAGGGGTGGCCCCCGCTAGCGCCAAACTGGAGCTGTTTGGCGATGTGTTAGCAGAGCTGCTAAGTAACCACCACAAAGCGTTAGTGTTTAGTCAGTTTGTCGATCACCTAACAATTTTGCGTAAGTACTTGGATGAGCAAAACATCCCCTATCAGTATCTAGACGGCAGCACCCCCGCCAAGCAGCGCAAGCAGCGGGTAGATGCGTTTCAAGCCGGTGAGGGCAATGTGTTTTTAATCAGCCTTAAGGCTGGGGGGACCGGTCTTAACCTTACCGCTGCTGACTATGTCATACATATGGACCCCTGGTGGAATCCGGCGGTGGAAGATCAGGCCTCCGACCGTGCCCATCGCATTGGTCAAACCCGGCCGGTTACCATTTATCGATTAGTGACCAAGGGGACTATTGAAGAGAAAATTGTTGAACTGCATAACAAAAAGCGAGACCTAGCCGATAGTCTTTTGGAGGGCTCAGATATCAGTGGTAAGCTATCTACCGATGCCTTATTACAGCTCATGAGTGAGGTATAGGCTATGCACGGGCTATAAAATGATAGTCTGTTGCACTTTGTCACCCATTGGCAGCATTCTGATTGCTTTTCATTATCCTGTTCAGGGCGTCTAATCATCGACTGTGCTTTAGTCGAAAGGCATCTCTGGTTTGTAACAGAAATATCTCTCAATGCCTTGAAGAGGTGATGGTCCAGCCCGATCCGGTTTGCGGTAGTACGGTAAATTTGAATACCCTGCTTCATAAAATATGGTGTATTCTTGACACCATATGCGAACTTTTCAGCGATGGGGCAATTAAGCCCATGCCGTGCCTGATCTCAAGGCTCATGCCGTAATGTCAGCGGTATGAATCGAGATTCGACCATGGCCTCCGACATAATGTGCTTTGGCGATGTGCTTTAGATAGTACGTTGATCAGCTAAAGATTATTTTGAGATACATTTTGGAGCTGCAGTGTCTCCTTGGAGGTTGTATGAAAAGCCTTGCTGCCTGAATTTAGGCACATCGGACCGCCCAAGGTTGGAACGATGGAATGAGGTTTTGGAGGATATACATTCAGAGCTTTAGGGCCATCTGATACCTGGAACGAACCTTTGGAGACCAACTCAAAGCGTGATGTTTTCCCAAGGATAGTATTCAGGCGTCAGGAATCAGGGTCTCACTGGCTTCTGTCTTCTGGCCCCTGATTCCCCATTTAGCCAGGATTTTTCGGTTTAAGTTGATACCCGAACCTTTTAAATAACCTTTTAAAACAGCCTTTTTGTCTTAAGTATGAAAGTAGTCTATGGGCTTCTTTCTAAAAGTAATATAAATCCATTTTTTTTTGTAATATTTTATTCTTTAGATTGGGTTGAAATATCTGTTTTATATGGATTCTATTAATAATGAGTCTTCTCTTGAAGCAGCTAATAGTTTGGTTCATCGAGTAGAATTCGATCAGGCTCCTTTGATCGTAAAACCCGAGGATTCCATTCATCAAGTTTTAGTTTGGATGTCCCAGGGAAAGGCTAGTCAGTCTGCAGGCAGTCCTACGGAAACGCCCCGTGCAACGAGCTATTGTCTGGTGATGTTAGATGGGCAATTGCTCGGTATTTTTACGGAGCGAGATGTTGTTGAAAATATTGCCCAGGGGACAAATTTAGATGCTTTTACGGTTGTTGATGTGATGACCCCTAATCCCATCACGATTTCTATCGCGGAGTTGAACCATCCCTTTGGGGTGGCCGCTCTGCTCAAACACAACCGGATTCGACATGTACCAGTGCTAGATACCCAGAATCAGCTCTTGGGGGTAGTGACCCAGGCCAGTTTGCACCAGTCACTGCAGGTGTCTGCTCTATTGCGGTTAAGGCGGGTGCATGAAGTTATGGTCACCACCGTCGTGACGGCTTCTCCTGGGGATTCTTTGTTGCAGATAACCCAGCTACTGGCTGAACGTCGGGTGAGCTGTGTCGTTATTCTTGAAGCCAATGATTCAGGCAATTACCAAACCCCGATGGGCATTATTACCGAGCGTGACATTGTGAAACTGCAGGTCCAAAATCTGGATTTATCGGATCTGGTGGCCGCAGCTGTGATGAGTACTCCCCTCGCATGCGTTTCTCCCCAAGATACTCTATGGATGATTCAGCAAACGATGCAAACCATGGGGTTGCGTCGCTTGGTTGTTGCCGAGCAAGGTATTTTATGTGGCCTAGTGACCCAAACCAGCCTCTTAGCGGCTCTGGATCCAATGGAAATGTACAACACCATTCAAGCCCTGCGGGAGGAGGTGGATCGGTTACGAGATCAGCGGCTGGAGTCGTTGGCAGCAGAGGCCTCCCAGCTAGAGCAACAGGTGAAAGCCAGTGAAGCTCAGTTTCGGGCTATTTTTGACCATACGTTTCAGTTTATTTGGCTTTTATCGGTAGATGGGACTCTCATCGAGGTCAACCAGACAGCGTTGAATTTTGGTGGATTAAATCGTGAGGATGTGGTGGGTCGTCCTTTTGGGCAGGCATCCTGGTGGAGTTTGTCAGCGGATACCCAACACCAGCTAGGTTTGAGCATTGAGCGGGCTGCCCAAGGGGAATTTATTCGCTATGAGGTGGATGTCTTGGGAGCTGACGACCAAGTCATTACCATTGACTTTTCTTTGCGGCCTGTGGTGGATGAGGTGGGGGAGGTGATTTTGATTATTCCGGAAGGGCGGGATATTAGCGATCGCAAACGTATAGAAACCGCACTCCAGGAAAGCCAAAATCACTACGCCAGCCTGGCCGTTGCCGTTCCTGTCGGAATCTTTCGCACCAATGCCCAAGGTGATTGTATCTATGTCAATCAGCGCTGGTGTGACATTGCGGGTATCCCATTGGAATTAGCCCTAGGAACAGGATGGATCAAGGCGATTCATGTTAATGATCGAGAGCGTATCGCTCAGGAATGGTATCAAGCTGCCCAAAAAAAACAGATATTTCAATCTGAGTATCGTTTTCAGACGCCGGTCGGCAATGTGACCTGGGTTTTTGGCCAAGCTGCTGCTGAGTACGATACCAGCGGTGATTTAAGTGGCTATGTCGGCAGCATTACCGATATCTCGAACCGTAAGCTGCTGGAAATAGCCCTAGAAACCGAGAAAGAAATTGCTCAAGTGACCCTGGACTCCATTGGCGATGCCGTAATTACGACCGATGCTAGAGGTCGGGTAAATTACCTAAATCCCGTAGCAGAGACCATGACAGGGTGGACAACCCAGACAGCCCACGGACGACCCCTGGTTCAAGTTTTCAATGTGATTAATGAAACGACACGAGAGCCCGCTCTGAATCCTGTCGATCGGGTTTTATCGAGCGGTTTAGTGACCGGTTTGGCCAATCATACTGTGTTAGTTCGTCGTGATGGCCAGGAGTTCAGTATTGAAGACTCAGCTGCGCCTATTTTGAACCGGCAAAAACGCTTAATTGGAGTCGTGATGGTTTTTCATGATGTGACCCAGTCTCGCTCCATGGCAAGGGAGCTGAGTTGGCAGGCCAGCCATGACTCCTTAACAGGATTGCATAACCGTCGCTATTTTGAAACTGAATTGGCGGTGATGGTGACAACAGCTGTGCAACAAAATCAGCACCATGTGCTTTGTTATCTCGATCTCGATCAGTTTAAGGTAGTCAATGACACCAGCGGCCATTTGGCCGGAGATGAGTTGTTGCGACAGTTGGCTCGTCTGCTAAAACGTCACATTCGAGCAGCCGATCGGGTTGCTCGGCTCGGGGGCGATGAGTTTGGTATTTTGCTCACTCAATGTCCCATGGATCAGGCGGTGAATATTGCTGAAGAACTGCGCCAAGCAATAGCAGACTATCCATTTATTTGGCAAGATCGAGTGTTTCGGGTGGGTGTCAGTATTGGGTTAGTTGCTCTGAACTCTGGTAGCAACGATGCTACAGCTGTCATGAGTGCCGCCGATGCTGCCTGTTATGCCGCGAAATATCGAGGTCGTAACCGGATTCAAATTTATCAAAAAGATAATGTGGAACTGAATCAACAGCGTCAAGAACGGCAATGGAGTTTGGTCATTCGTCAAGCGATTGAGAATAATCAATTCTGTCTCTATCGCCAGGCCATTGCCCAAACGATCGATCCTGACGGTACACCCACGGATTTCTACGAAGTGCTTGTGCGGATGCTGGATGCTGCTGCAGAGATTGTCTCTCCGGCTGCATTTATTCCAGCGGCTGAACGATATGGACTGATGCCTGAACTAGATCGCTGGATTATCCGGACATGTCTGCAGAACCTGGAGAATTGTCTTCAAGGTGGATCCAAAAACGTACTCTATAGTATTAATTTATCGGGCACGAGTCTGAACGACGATCAGTTTCTTGAGTTTGTTCAAACTCAGCTGATCCGTTTTAAGGTTCCCCCTCGCAACATTTGTTTCGAAATTACTGAAACAGCTGCAATTGCTGATTTTGAGAGTGCTACCTCATTTATTTCACAGCTCAAGGGTTTGGGCTGTCGTTTTGCGCTGGATGACTTTGGTAGTGGGATGTCTTCCTTTGCCTATCTAAAGGCGCTACCTGTAGACTTTCTCAAAATTGATGGTGCTTTTATTCAAACGATTCTGTCCGACTCCACCACCCAAGCCATTGTGGAGTCTATCCACCGCGTGGGGAATGTGATGGGGCTAAAAACCATTGCTGAGTCGGTGGAAAATGATTTGATTTTGGCCAAGATGCAAACCATCGGTGTGGATTTTGTCCAGGGCTATGGCATCAACCGTCCATCCTTCTGGTGCTAATGGTTCACTAAACCACGGCCCAGGTTCAACCGATCGGTTCTTCACCGGTAAAACGACTGTTCTGGACTTGGGCAAGGTTTATCGTTTAAAAAATTGATCCAGCTGCTGGGAGTATTCATCCAAGGTGCCCATGGCAAACTGTGCCAGCCTTGGAAGTTTCACACTTTCGGCTTTACAAATGTTGGGGGCTAGGGGTTTTTGCATGGCTTATGGGCAATTCCCACCATGGACAGCTGATGAACTGATATAGTTTCTAACCGAATGGGCAACCTTTGCCGGAAACTACATAGACACCCAAATAGACCCTCAAATAGACCTCCAATCGGTAATCGATTTTTAATAGGCGTCTTACTAGATGCCCATGGACTACGCCCCCAGATAGCGAGCGACCCATAGACAGATATCCGTTCGACCCTTAGTCTGTTGTCTATTCCTACTGTTGTCTATGGGTAACACCGTTAGACCAGTTGTTTCCTAACCGCTAACCCCAGGGATATGAAATCATTCCTCCGTAAAATTACCACATTGTCGGCTGTGGCTGCTGCCTTCGGTGCGACCATAACGATGCCTTCTGTGGCAGCGGCGGCCCAATTTGGGCAGCAGCCTATTGCCGACGAGCGCGTTGTCGCCTTGGCAGAGCCCGTGAGTGGTGGCCGATTTTACAAGCTGTTGATTATTGAGCAACTCAGCTCGGCTCGGCCTTGTTGGGAGGAGCGCCCTGGTACTCCTCCACTTATTAATCCGCTGCTGCTGACGTTTGATTTTACGGGCATCTGTGGCCGTAGTTCCGATAGTAATGGCTACTCCATTCGCATCGGTGGAGAAGATCTTGGATCGCGCTATCAGGTCCAGGTGGAAAAACAGGGGGATATTTTGGTGCTGGTGGCCTCCCCTAGTCCCTTGCAGCGAGGGCTGCCGAGGATAGAATTGGGGCGCTCCACCGGTGTGGCCAATGACTTTGTCAAACTCGAACTGGATGCGGGTTGGACGATGACCCGCAGGGTTTACAACGGTCAGACTCTGGGGCACATTTACCTGACCAATAATCAATCGTTGGATACCGTGATCGCGGCTGCCGGTTCCAGACCTGTCACTCCCTCTCCCAGTCCCACCCCGCAACCCACTCCCACTACTCCACTGCCCTCACCCCCTAGCGGGACACCTTTACCCCGTCCGGGGAATCCTGCTCCTGGTAACAATGCCAATGTTGACTACCAGGTGATTGTGCCCGGTGGGTCTGATGTTTTGCGATCGCAAGTCAACGCCGTTGAACCCGGTGCCTTCCGCACCACGGTCAATGGTCAGCAAGTGATTCAAGCCGGCCGCTTTCGGGAGCAGTCTCGGGCTAATGAACTTCGGCAACGATTGGTCCAGGCCGGTTTGTCTGCCCAGATTGTAGAACTGGCCCAGGTCAGTACGCCCCCCCGGCCTACTCCGACAACACCCTCAGGGGATGTGATTTACCAGGTGATTGTGCCCGGTGGGTCTGATGTTTTGCGATCGCGGGTCAATGCCGTCGAGTCCGGTGCCTTCCGCACCACCGTGGATGGTCAGACCGTGATTCAAGCGGGACGCTTCCAAGAGCAGTCTCGGGCCGATCAGTTGCAGCGCCGTCTGCTGGATGCTGGGCTAGATGCCCGCATCGTCCAAACCACAGCCACTACACCGCCCACCACCCCCTCCCCTAGTCCGCCCACCCCAGCGGCTCGCCAGGGGGAAGTGTTGATTATGATTGACCCTGGCCACGGGGGGCGCGATCCAGGGGCCGTGGGCAACGGTCTACAGGAAAAGGAAATTAACCTATTTATCTCCCGTCGAGTGCAGAGCACCCTAGAACAGCGGGGCTATCGGGTCGCCCTAACCCGCAACAGCGATGTCGAAGTCGATTTACAACCTCGGGTGGATGTGGCAGAACGGGCGAATGCTACCGTCTTTGTCAGTATCCATGCCAATGCCATTAGTCTGAGCCGTCCCGAGGTGAATGGTTTGGAGACTTATTATTACTCGTCAGGTCGTAGCCTGGCGCAGGCGATCCACAGCAGTGTGTTACGCAGTACCAACCTGCGAGATCGCGGTGTACGTCAGGCCCGTTTTTATGTCCTGCGCAATACCTCCATGCCTGCGGTATTGGTGGAAACCGGCTTTATCACCGGTAGTGAGGATTCGGCTCGTTTTCAGAGCAATGCGGCCCGGGAACAGATCGCCGATGCCATTGCCCAGGGGATTATTGATTATCTACGCTGATGCGGTTTCGCCATGGCAGGGGGCACAGTCCATCTGCCGGATGTCTGTATGAGGCCTAAAAGTCTATAGCCTGAAAGTCTACGGCCTAAAATGTAGGGTCATGGCCGTGGTCGACGCATTCTTGCTCAACCCAGACAGCTCCATTTTTTTCGCAGTTGTCCTGCTCTGTACGAAATGGCAAAACTGAGGGATGAATTTTCTGTTCCTTGGTTTGGAACGCAGCGGTAGCGTGGGCTGCTTGATAACCATAGCGCAGTTTCATTAACCCAGTCACACAGCTCATGCCCACCATGCTGACCATCACGCACAGGACGGGCACCAGCATGCTTGAGGATCGTCCTTGACCACTAATCTTTTGGGCGCGTCCTGCGGCTAAGGACAGATAGAACGGCCCCAGGGTTACCTTGAAAACAGAGGGTTTAGATTGTTGCTGCCGCTTGTCTCCCAATGCGTTTTGTAGGGCTGCGATCTGCTGTGGGGTAAAGCTTTGGCGATGCTCTGGAGGAATCCGCTTGAGAATTTTGACCGCTAAATCACAGGGCACTGTGGAGGAAAGCCGTGGGTATTGTTGGGATACGTGCATAAGAGTTACAAGCTCAGAAAACCTATGGTTTGGATCGGTATCAGTTACTGATGAATCATCTGTGCATATTTATACCTAATCCACCTACGTAGTCCCCTCGCTAAACCCACTGAAGTTCCTGTGAGGTTTATGTGAAACTCAAAACCTAATGAGCTGAACGGGTTGCGAACCATGGCGTAAATCCTGTTGGCGAGCGAGCCAGGCTTGTTGCACCCTAGGCAGGCGGCCGATCAGTGGTAATACCTGTTGGGCGATGGCCAATTTCCAAGGAGAGGAGCGAATCACCTTCAGGCCATTGGCTTCCCGGAGCTGTAATGTTTGCGATCGCACCACCTCCGGCATCCGTTCTTGCTGAATGCTGGCCAAGGCCCCATCAACTGCGGCTAGGTTCTTTTGCCAGGTGGGCGCTAAATGATTGGCCGCCACTGCGGCTAAGTTCTTTTGCCAGGCGGGCGCTAACTGCTTGGCTGCCACTGCGGCTAAGTTCTTTTGCCAGGCGGGCACCAAATGATTGGCCGCCACTATGGCATCCCGCAGGGCCAAATTAATCCCTTGGGCCCTTACGGGGGACATGGGGTGGGCCGCATCCCCCAGTAATAAAACCCCAGGGATCCACCAACGGGCACAGTTGCCCACCACCACGTTCAATCTCACCGGCTGACTGACCGATGCTCGCTGAGCCAACACATGTTGGGCCAGCCAATCGGGGGCTGGTTTGGCGGCCAGCTCTAACCAGTCCGCATCCCCTAGTTGGCCCAGGCCCCCCTTGGGCAAAATCAGGCCATATTGCAGCTGGCCATCCCATGAGGTGTAGCAGCTGGCCGGATGCTCCTGGGCCTTAGCCATTAAGTAAAACTGGCAGGTCTTTTGCAGCCGCTCCGGTGCGGGCAGTTTAAACCACAGCACGTCGTATTGATCTGGCTGTAGGTCAATGGTTAACCCTGCTTTCCTGCGCACTAGGGAGCCGCGACCATCGCAACCGATGACCAAATCAGCCCGCATGTCTGAGGGGCCACCGTCTGTTTTGACTTGGACCCCCACAACTCGATTCTTTTCCCACAGCAAATCTTGGACCTGGCAGTTCGTCCGAAACTCAAAGCAGTCATATTGCCTGGCTTCATCCACCAGACCTTGGAGTAGGGCTGGTTGGGAAACAATACTCAGGGAGGCATCCCCCAGGTCCGGTTCCGGCACCACAAAGACCGCTTGGCCACCCAAGTGAATATGCCAAGACTCCAGTCTGCGATGGGGAATTGTTTTCAGTAGATTGGCTAGCCCCATTTGACCGAGGGCATCCATCCCTGCGGGCATCAGACCTTCACCTCGAAATACCCGTTCGAAGCTGGCTTCTTGTTCCAGTAAGGTAACGGGAATGCCTCCACGGGCCAGTAAAAGGGCTAAGCTAGCCCCTGCTGGCCCAGCTCCAACAATAATGACGCCCATGGGGGTGCGATCCGTATGGTTTGAACAGGGTTTGAAAGGGTCTGAGGTGACTACACCGCAGCGGCTGAATTGGGTGTTGTGGTCAGCTGCGGGGATGCATCACTTGTCCTTTGGGCCGATGTTGTTGCCCTGACGGCGCGAAACATGCCAAACCGACAGAGACCTGTGCCAAAGGCCAACCGCATCAACAGCAGGGTGGGCACTTCCCGCAGGGACTTGAGTAAACCAGGTACCCCAAACCGGATCAACCCCTGGGGACGGACCACCCCCTGCCAAATTGAGTCTAACCAGGAGGGCAAAGTTTCTGGGGTCCAGTCTGCGGTGACCACCCGACCTTGCACGTAACCGGTAGCTTCTAGGTTTTCAGCAAACCCTTCAATGCTGGCAAAAGCAGGGTGGGACCACTGGTCTAACAGCTGCCGCATCACGGGCTTTTCCCAAATATTTAAGGGAACCTGGCGCTCATCCCGCTGATTCCAGTCCGCTAGGACTAGCAGCCCGCCTGGCTTCAGGACTCGCATCAGTTCTCGGGCAAATATGGCTTTATCGGGCATGTGGGGGCCTGCTTCCACCGACCAAACCACATCAAAGCTGGCATCTGGAAATGACAGGGCCATGGCATCGTCCACTTTAAACTGAGCGGTGATACCCGCCGGGGTCAATTGCTGGGCCCGCACCACCTGCTGGGGACTAATGGTCACCCCCGTCACATCAAATTGGTAATCCCTTGCCAAAATTCGGCTGCTACCGCCAATGCCACAGCCCACATCCAATAGGGTGGTGCCAGCAGCTAGCCGATCCAGCCCTCCCCACAGCACCATCTCATGGACAAAATCTGCCTTGGCTTTGAGGAAGTTTTTGGCCCTTGGTGGCGATCCATAGTGGCCCAGATGAATGTGCTCGCCCCAATAAAACTCTAAGATGCCGTCTTCAGTCCATTGATCATAGGAGTTGGCCACTGAATCTGAGGACTGATAACGTCGGGCAGTCAACAAATAGGCAGCAATCCCAAGCACTGACACGGCTAACAACAGCTTGAGCACAAACAATAGATTCATGGGAGACAGCGGAGATGGCAATAAACGATACATTCCTTTACATCTTAACGCTGTGCCGCCCAGCGAAGCTCGTCGCTGGTCTCCATGGCCTGCTTCTGCAGGGAGAAGATTACACGGTGTACGGTCCCGTCAAATCTTTACCACTGCTGATTTTCCCGTGTGTCCTTAACCGCTGCGATAAAAAATATGACGGTGATGGGAATACTCAACGCCAACACGATACTGGTGGGTAATACACCTAAGTCGGGCTCACCATAGGCCAGCTCAAACACGGAGCCAACACCGGCAATGGCGGCGATACAAGTACCGGCTAAAAACAAACCACTTTTAGGGGTCACAGTATTCTCCTGATAATGAAAAATGGGGCATCAGATTTAGATTGCGGTCGCCCATAAATTGTCTGTAGGGACGTTGCATACAACGCCCCTACAGACAATTAGGCAACCTTCTTAACATCATTAGCAGAAAATCCGCCTTTTTGAAGTTCCTGGGCTAGGGCAATGGCATTTTCTACCCGGTCCACAAACATGACGCCATTGAGATGATCCATTTCATGCTGGATCACCCGTGCCAATAGATCATCGGCGCTGATTTTTTGGGGACGACCATTTTCGTCTTTGAAGCTGACTTCGATGGCAGCTGGACGAATGACGTCCAGAAAGACATTGGGAATGCTCAAACAGCCTTCTTGTCCACAGGCCATTTGTTTGCTGTGGCGAATGATCTGGGGATTGATCATGACTAGGGGTTGGTTGGCCGCTTCTTCAGGGTCGGTGTCCACCACTAAGATTTGTTTGTGGACCCCAACTTGGGGGGCTGCTAACCCAATTCCATCTTCGCTGTACATGGTTTGCAGCATCTTGTGGGCCAGTTCGCGGATGCCATCATCCACTTTGGCCACTCGCTTAGTTGCCTTTCTGAGTACCCGATCGCCCAGATAGTGCAATTCGAGGGGGGGCTTTTTTAACTTTTCTTTACTGACTGAAATACCCACGGTTAAATTGATTAGGCTGATAAATCTAAACCTATCCTAGCAACTAGGGCTTCACCTCGTGCAGGTTGGGCTCAATGTCCGTCTATGGGTACGTGAAAGCCATGGGGATAGTGGTTTAATCAGGCTGCTTGTGTTTTCTGCTCTGGCCGGGAAATAAGATTTAAACCAGCATGGGTAAGTTTTTTACTAAAGCCAGTTATCTCTTGCGGGAAACCCTTTTGGGGTTACAGCGGGGTGGTTGGATGAACTGGGCAGCGGTGAGCACGATCATGGTGCTGCTGTTTCTATTTGGGATTAGTTTGCAAGCCACGTGGCAGGTGGAAGGTCTGCTCAATCAGTTTGGGAGTCAATTGGAGATTGCGGTTTACCTGGACAGTGGGGTGACGGCGGATAGCCTGAGGGATCGCATTAGCAGCCTACCTGAGGTGGCTGAGGTGACCACTGTGACGAAGGAAGAGGCTTGGGCGCAGCTGAGTCAAGAATTGGGTATTGCTGACATACCGGGGGCTACGGAGCAGCTGAAGGGCAATCCTCTGGTGGATGAAATTAAGGTCAAGGTGCGGACATCTGAGGCGGTGCCGACCGTGGCCACCCAGCTAGAGAATCTGCCTGGGGTGGATCAGGTGCTATACATTACGGAAGCTGTACAGCGGCTGACGGAGCTAAATGAAAGCCTGCAATATGTCAGTGTGGGGGTGTTAGGGATTTTGAGCCTGACTGCGATCGCAGTGATCACCACCACCATCCGACTGATTGTCATGGCCCGACGGCGGGAAATCGAGGTGATGCAACTGGTCGGGGCAACCTCCGTCTGGATCTACCTGCCGTTTATCCTGCAGGGTATTACCTTTGGCCTGTTGGGGGCCTTGATTGCCTGGGCGATGCTTGTTGGCACCCACCAATCGCTGCAACGTCTGTCGGCCCAACAGCCAGAGTTTCTACAGTTTTTAGCGGTGGGTCTACAATTTACCCCTCGGCAGCTCATAGTATTACCCGCATCGCTCTTTGCCTTGGGGAGCTTGGTGGGGTTATTGGGGAGTTTGGCGGCGGTGCGTAAGTTTGCGGTGCGGGCCTAAAAATCCTATCTAAAAATCTTGAAAATAAAAAAACTCCTGACCCTCAGAAAGGGCCAGGAGTACATAAACGTTTCGAGTGAAAAGTGAAAGCTTATACTTGGTTGAGTCGCACCTAGTAGGCTAGACCCATACTACGGCTGGTTTCAGCACCTAGATAGACACGGATACTCAAAAAGTCGGTGGGGCAAGCCGTCTCACAGCGCTTGCAGCCAACACAGTCTTCAGTCCGAGGGGAAGAAGCAATCTGACCAGCTTTGCAGCCGTCCCAGGGCACCATTTCGAGCACATCTGTCGGGCATGCCCGAACACACTGAGTACAACCAATGCAGGTATCGTAAATCTTGACCTTATGAGACATCGAAGGAATGCTCCAATATTATTAAACGGTTTCAGCTAAATAGCGGCTTGGCTATGACCTTGAATGCAATAGGAAATTTTCTAAGTAAACATCCATAAGTACTGTGGATTACACCTTAAAAATACTATTTACATCAGCCAAAATTAGCCAAAAGAGTTCTCCAATCAAGATTCAGTCTATCAGTGCCGTTTTTAGCAAGCGGAGCAACGTGTAAAAAGTTTATGGATTGTAATAAACGGCCGCTCGACTGTAGGGCGCACGCTTTCCTATAAGATGAAAAAATGTCTAAATTCAGACAGACGTTTTGGCGTCTTGGGTTGATCCAGTCTGCGTTAAGGACGTGTTCTTTGCTGTCGCCGAAAAGGAAAATTGGAGATTATGAGTGACGCTATTTTGGCAAAGGTTCAAGGGATTGTCTCTGAACAGCTTGGTGTTGATGTATCTGAGGTTAAACCAGAAGCTAGTTTTGCCAATGATCTAGGGGCTGATTCTCTGGATACCGTTGAGCTGGTAATGGCCCTTGAGGAAGAGTTTGATATTGAAATTCCGGACGAGGCGGCTGAGGCCATCGGTACGGTTCAGGCTGCTGTTGACTTTATTGCTGAAAAGTCGCCCGCATGAGCGGCCCTGTTTGTTTGACTATCTGTTTTTTAATGCCTTGGGACCGTTCCCCTTGTGTCAATGACCATGACAAGTACTGAAAAAAAACGCGTTGTGATTACTGGGATGGGGGCCATTACCCCCATTGGCAATAATCTGGAAGCCTATTGGCAAGCCTTGCTGGCTGGCAAAAGCGGGATTGGACCCATCACACACTTTGATGCGTCGAATCACAAATGTCGCATTGCGGGGGAGGTCAAAGGGTTTGATCCGTCGGAGTATTTGGATGCTAAGGATGCTAAACGCACCGATCGATTTGCCCAATTTGCGATCGCAGCCAGTAAGCAGGCCCTAGCCGATGCTAATCTCACCATCACCGATCTCAACGCAGAGCAAGTGGGTGTCATGATCGGTACCGGGGTGGGTGGCCTCAAGGTCATGGAAGATCAGCAATCTATATATATGGAGAAAGGCCCCAGTCGTTGTAGCCCCTTCATGGTTCCCATGATGATTGCTAACATGGCTGCTGGTTTGACGGCCATTCACACCGGTGCCAAGGGACCTAATTCCTGTCCGGTCACCGCCTGTGCTGCGGGTTCCAATGCCATTGGAGATGCCTTTCGGCTTGTGCAAAATGGCTATGCCCAGGCCATGATCTGTGGTGGTGCCGAAGCGGCCATCACACCGTTGTCGTTTGCTGGATTTGCCTCAGCTAGAGCCCTTTCCACCCGTAATGACGACCCTGACCATGCCAGT
This sequence comes from Leptothoe sp. PORK10 BA2, assembly GCF_034932105.1. NCBI lineage: Bacteria > Bacillati > Cyanobacteriota > Cyanophyceae > Nodosilineales > Cymatolegaceae > Leptothoe > Leptothoe sp. PORK10 BA2. The sequence continues at coordinate 25,309 of NZ_JAYGIG010000114.1, forward strand.
CGTCCCTTTGATAAGGATCGCGATGGCTTTGTCATGGGGGAAGGCGCTGGCATTCTGGTGTTAGAAGAACTTGACCACGCCCTAAGCCGGGGAGCGCGGATTTATGGTGAGATGGTGGGCTATGGCATGACCTGCGATGCTTACCACATGACCTCACCTGTGCCCGGCGGGTCCGGAGCCGCTCGCTCCATGGAATTGGCCCTTAAGGATGCGGGGGTGACACCCGCCGAGGTGAGCTATGTCAATGCCCATGGCACCAGTACCCCCGCCAATGATCCGACCGAAACTGCCGCCATTAAAACAGCGTTGGGTGACTACGCTAAGACCGTGGCCGTCAGTTCGACTAAGTCCATGACGGGCCATCTTTTGGGAGGATCTGGTGGCATTGAAGGGGTGGCAGCCTGTATGGCCGTTGCGCAGGATCATGTGCCCCCGACGATTAATTTGCAAGTACCCGATGCTGACTGCGATCTAGACTACGTGCCCAATCAAAGCCGTGCCACCACGGTGGATGTGGCCATGTCCAACTCCTTTGGCTTTGGGGGCCACAACGTTACGCTAGTTTTTCGCAAGTATCGTAGCTAGCGCTACAGCTTGGTAGGTATAATAACCTAACGGAAACATTAAATAATATGAAAGGTTTGCCTTTACTTGGGGCGGCCGGACGTTTATTGCCTGTTCACATAGCTGAATATGCCCATTGATCTGGTTATAGGCTGAGGCCGATAGCTTTCCTGGGGCTGGATTGGATTGGTTAGCTCACATTTTTTAGTGGGTGCGAACTGTCACAATCGAAGTTGTTAGGTGAGTGGCTCAGTGCCTCCGCCAACATGTTGTCTGGGGGGATGTTTTTTAGAGGGGTATGTGGTCCGGTGCTTTCACCTTGAGTACACACCTGTATAGATTACGTACCTGTATGTCTTTAGCCCATGCTTTGGCTGATTAGGGGACCTGTTTCCAGGCTCCTAAAGGCTATCAACATCTGTCTAGGTGTGTTCTTCTGCTCTGGGCACATCTGGACTGTAACGTCGTTTAACTACTTGGAAGACTATGGCTGTCGCAACCCAATCTCTTGAAACCCAGTGTATAAATGCTATTCGGTTCTTGGCCATTGATGCCGTTGAAAAGGCTAAATCTGGTCATCCCGGTTTGCCCATGGGAGCTGCGCCGATGGCGTTTGTTCTTTGGGATCAATTCATGCGTGTCAATCCCAAAAACCCCCAGTGGTTTAATCGAGATCGATTCGTTCTATCTGCAGGTCATGGTTGCATGCTGCAGTATGCCTTGCTTTACCTCACCGGTTTCGACAGTGTCAAGCTTGAGGACATTAAGAACTTCCGTCAGTGGGGGGCCACTACACCAGGCCATCCCGAGAACTTTGAGACTCCCGGTATTGAAGTCACCACCGGTCCCCTGGGCCAAGGCATTTGTAACGGTGTGGGCCTAGCTATGGCCGAAGCTCACCTGGCAGCGCGCTTTAATAAGCCCGACTGCACCTTGGTGGACCACTATACCTATGTGATTTTGGGTGATGGTTGCAATATGGAAGGGGTGTCTGGTGAGGCCTGTTCCCTTGCTGGTCACTGGGGCCTGGGTAAGCTGATTGCGCTCTATGACGACAACCACATTTCCATTGACGGTTCCACTGATATTTCCTTTACAGAAGATGTGAGCAAGCGGTTTGAGGCCTATGGCTGGCACGTGCTCCATGTGGAAGATGGCAATACTGATTTGGCTGCGATCGCAAAAGCCATCGAAGCCGCCAAGCAAGTAACCGACAAGCCCACCATGATCAAGGTGACCACCACCATTGGCTATGGTTCACCGAATATGGCTGACACCGCTGGTGTCCATGGTGCTGCCTTGGGGGATGCCGAAATTGATCTGACCCGTAAGAACTTGGGTTGGGACTATGGTCCGTTTGAAATTCCGGCGGATGTTTTGAACCATTTCCGCCAGGCGGTGGAGAAAGGGGCCAGTGCTGAAGCTGAATGGAACCAAACCTTAGCGACTTACCGCACGAAGTATGCCGAGGAAGCGGCTCTCTTTGAGCGCATGCTCTCCGGTGAGCTGCCCGCCGATTGGGCCGATGCCCTGCCCACCTATAGTCCTGAAGGCAAGGCCATTGCCACCCGTAAGACATCCGAAGCCACCTTAAATGCATTGGCTCCGGCTGTGCCTGAGTTGGTGGGTGGTTCCGCTGACTTGGCTAAGTCCAACAACACCCTGATGACCATTTCGGGAGACTTCCAAAAGGGGGGCTACGAAAACCGTAACCTGCGCTTTGGGGTGCGGGAGCATGGCATGGGGGCGATTTGTAATGGTATTGCCCTGCACAACTCCGGTCTGATTCCCTACTGTGCCACCTTCCTGGTGTTTGCTGACTACATGCGGGCGGCGATTCGCCTGTCGGCCCTGTCCGAGGCGGGGGTAATTTATGTCATGACCCACGACTCCATTGCCCTGGGAGAAGATGGTCCCACCCACCAACCGGTGGAAACCATTGCCTCCCTGCGGGCTATTCCTAACCTCTATGTGATTCGTCCGGCGGATGGCAATGAGACATCCGGGGCCTATAAGGTTGCGATCGCTAACCGCAAGACCCCCACACTGATGGCCTTCTCCCGTCAGGATCTGCCCCAGTTAGACGGTAGTTCCATCGATGCTGTGGCCAAGGGGGCCTATGTCCTGTCCGATGATGCAGGTGCTGATCTGATTTTGATCGGTACGGGTAGCGAAGTTGCTCTCTGTGTAGAGGCGGCCAAACAGCTGCGCTCCGCAGGCAAGAAAGTACGCGTTGTTTCCATGCCCTGCTGGGAACTGTTCGAGGCCCAAGATGCCGCCTATAAGGAGTCCGTTCTACCCAAGGCGGTTACCAAGCGCCTTGTGGTTGAAGCCGGTATCGAAATGGGTTGGGGCAAGTACTACGGTGCGGGCGGTGACATGATTAGTGTTTCTGGTTTTGGTGCTTCTGCCCCCGGTGGCCGCATCATGCAGGAGTACGGCTACACCGTTGACAACGTAGTGGCCCGCGCCAACGCGCTTTAATGATCGTTGAATTGATTCATCAGATTCTGCTGCCGTAGGGCATCCTTTTGTGGGTGCCCTCCCTAGATTTAAGGCGGTTGTAGACAAACAAAAAGCCCCAGCGGATTACGCTGGGGCTTTTTGTTTTAATCGTTAAAGCCTTTACTCAGCCGTTTCGCTAGGTGTTTCAGGAGAACCCAAATCAGAGGGGATAGTATTCACCGCAGGAGCCGTTTCCTCAATGGGAATACCCTCTATGGAGGTGGGTACCTCAGAGACCGCATTGTCCAGCCAGCCAGCGCTCAAAACTACTGTAATTCCCATAAATAGGATAGTCAGGAGCCACGTGGCACGATTTAGAGCTGTTTCAGCACTCTTGGTGCTGGTAAACATTTGGGCTTGTCCACCCAGGGCACCCAGGCCATCTCCCTTGGGACTATGAAATAGCACCAACATGATTAGCCCAATGGCAGCCACTAGCCATACCACCTGTAAAACCGATATCACCATTGCAATTTGCCTGACTGTTCCATAACATGACGGGCGTCTAAGAATTGAGATCCCAAACGCCAATGCCCAACTATCCTACCTTAGGGCACGGTGTGATGGCGAACCCCTAAAGCGATACCTTAACCGGGGTACGGTTACGCTTAACATCAACCCGCACTGGCTCAATTATTGACTTACCAGTCATTTCTTTAGGCTGGGGCAGGTTGAGAATTTCTAGGAGTGTAGGGGCCACATCAGCTAAACGACCGTTCGACCTCAGTTCAACGTCACACCCCCGCCCTGGAACCTTTAATCGCTCACCTTCAACTAAAATGAACGGTACTGGATTGGTCGTGTGGGCCGTCCAAGGATTTCCATCTTCATCCCACATATATTCGGCATTGCCATGGTCAGCAATGATAATGGTGGTCCCTCCAGCTTGGCCGATGGCACCCAGCAAACGGCCCAATTGCACATCAACGGATTCCAGGGCTTGGATAGTCGCCTCCATATTGCCCGTATGCCCCACCATATCCGGATTGGCATAGTTAATCACAATCAGGCTATATTTTCCTTTGCCAACAGCCGTGATAGCTGTGTCAGTAACGGCCTTGACAGACATTGCAGGGGCCTTGTCATAGGTCGCTACCTGAGGACTAGAGACGAGTTCCCGGTCTTCCCCCTCAAAGGGGTCCTCCCGACCACCGTTAAAGAAATAGGTAACATGGGCATATTTTTCGGTTTCCGCCGTACGAAACTGCTTGAGCCCATGGTTAGCGATGACTTCACCGAGAATGTTGCTGAGGTTTTGGGGCTCAAAGGCCACCTGCACAGACAGTGAGCCATCGTACTGGGTCATAGTGACAAAGTGCAGTGGGGTGATCTGCTGTCGTTCGAACCCTTTGAAGTCCTCAGAGACAAAGGCCTGGGTCAATTGACGAGACCGATCTGGACGGAAATTAAAGAAAATAACGCCATCATTGGGCTCAACAGTGCCGGGCGCTAACCGTACAGGTTCAATAAACTCGTCAGTTAAGTCTTGGTCATAGGAGGCTTGGATTGCCTCTAAAGCTGACATTTCATGGGCGATACTCGGATCTGTCATCACCTGATACACTTTCTCAATTCGCTCCCAGCGGTGGTCACGATCCATGGCATAGTAGCGGCCACTCAGGGTCACAATTCGTCCCACACCATGCTGATCTAGGTGATCCTGTAGCTGTTGGATCGCCGATTGAGCTGCCGTTGGTTGAGTGTCCCGCCCATCCGTGATGGCATGAATACACACATCCAGAATGTCTTGGGCCTTGGCCATTTCCAGCAGGCCTAACAGATGATTTAAGTGGGAATGCACGCCACCCTCAGAGCAAAGGCCCACGAGGTGGAGTTTGCCACCGTTGTAGCGAACCTGTTGACACACATTGAGCAGGGCCTGATTTTCTTGAATAGAGCCATCTTCAACCGCGTCCGAAATCCGGACAAGCTCCTGAGGCACAATGCGACCTGCGCCAATATTGAGGTGTCCTACCTCGGAGTTACCCATCTGGCCATCTGGCAGGCCCACGTCTTTACCCGCCGTCTGAATCAAGGTGTGGGGATAGGCATCCCAGAGGCTATCGATGATGGGGGTTCTGGCTTGCTTAATTGCATTCCCATTTGCTTCATCGCGATGGCCCCATCCGTCTAGGATGACGAGCACCATTGGAGAAACAGACTCCTGTGCCATACTTACAAATCCTTCTTGCGACTATGAACGACTGTGCCTAATATTTGCCTAGCGAGATCATATCACCCGCCCTTTCTGAATAATTAAGGTTTTCTTAACTATTGTTCATCAAGCGTGTAAAATGCCTGTGGTGTATTGCCCCAGGACTCAGGTGAACCCTATTGCTGATGGGGCTTAGCCCTATGCCTTAGCATTTACCTAGGTAAATGCTAGCAGCTGTTAAGAATTAACCAAAATTGAGGCCCTTATCTTCCTAGGACCCAATATCGTTCGAATGCTTGGGGAGTTGGTTAACCCCTTGAAATAATGGCAGCCTTATAATGAGTTTCTATAACTAAGCAATGCTATTCAACTGCTTTTTGAGTCTAGGTGGAGTTGTGCACAAACCCTCAGAAGTATAGAAAGGCTTTGGGAGCGCTGTACAAAAGTATGTGTTTTGATATGTTCTGGTATAAGTGAGGACGTTCTGTCCCCCACGGCCTAGGAGGCCTAGCTTTTCTTTTTTGAGGAAGCTTTTGTTTTTTGCTTCTCGGTTTGCTTTTGGCGTTTAGCAGTAGCTTTAGCGGCTCTTTCAGCTTCTAGTTGTTCTAGCTTGGCGCGCTCTTTTTCCTGGGCTATTTTGTCTAGGTAGTAGTTATAGTCGCCACGATACAAACGGAGTTCGCCTCCCCGAATTTCCACGATTTTGTTCGCGACTTGGGAGATGAAAAATCGGTCGTGGGAAACGGTTAGAACAGTGCCATCATAGTTTTTCAGGGCAGATTCTAGCATTTCTTTGGCTGGGATATCTAGATGGTTGGTGGGCTCATCTAAAATTAAAAGGTTGGCGGGTGCTAGGAGCATTTTGGCTAATGCTAGCCGGGCTTTTTCACCCCCGCTGAGGGCGGCGACTGATTTCCGGACCATGTCACCGCTAAATAGGAACCGGCCCAGGAGTGTGCGCACCTCTTCATTGGTCCACTTGGGCACCTCATCGTGGATGGTGGCCATCACGGTTTTATTCAGGTCTAATGCTTCCGCTTGGTTTTGCTCAAAATAGCTGGGGATGACATTGTGCTCCCCTAGGCTGGCGGCTCCTTCCACGGGGGGTTCTAAACCCATGATCAGGCGTAGCAGGGTGGACTTCCCTGCGCCATTGGGGCCAACAAAGGCAATGCGATCGCCGCGCTCAATCAGTAAATTTGCGCCCAAAAATAGGATGTTGTCTCCATAGGTGTGGGTGAGGTCATTGATTTGCACCACCTCACGACCGCTTCGGGGGGCGGGGGGAAACTTAAACTGCAGGCCTTTGACATCAGCAATGGGAGCCTCTACGAGTTCTATTTTTTCCAGCTGCTTTTCTCGGCTCTTGGCCTGGGTACTGCGAGTGGCGCTGGCCCGGAAGCGATCGACAAAGGTTTGCTGCTTGGCAATTTCTTTTTGCTGGCGGTCAAAGGTTGCCTGTTGGGCCACTTTGGCCTCTGCCTTTTGGGCGAGATAGGTGCTGTAGTTGCCCAGATACGTGGTGGAGACTCCCCGCTCAGTTTCCACAATGTGGGTGCAAAGACGATCCAGAAACTCTCGGTCATGGGAAACAATCACCATGGGGGTGGTTAATTCTTTGAGATAGCTTTCGAGCCATTCAATGGTTTCTAGGTCCAGGTGGTTAGTGGGCTCGTCCAGCAGAAGCAAGTCGGGGGCTTTGAGCATGACTTTGCCCAGGCCCATGCGCATTTGCCAACCGCCGCTAAAGGAGCTGACTAATCGTTCGCCATCGTCGTTGTGGAAGCCCATATCGGGCAGAATTCTTTCAATTTTTGATTCGAGACCGTAGCCGTTTAAGGCTTCAAACCTTCTTTGTTCTCGGTCTAGGGCCTTGATGAGGTTGTCCAGTTCATCTGGATTGGCGTTTTCCATTTGAATGGGGATTTCCGCCAGTTTCATTTGGACGGCGTTGGCTTCTTTAAAGACGGTCCAAAATTCTTCGCGCACTGTGCGGCGAGGATCGACTTCAAATTCTTGGTTGAGATAGCCGATGTGCAGCTCATTGGGCCGAATCACACTACCGGTGGTGGGTTCAATCTCCCCCATGATGATTTTGAGCTGGGTGGATTTTCCGGCTCCGTTAACGCCTACCAGGCCGATGCGATTGCCTGGTTTTACTTCCCAGGTCACGTCTCGCAATACTTCGCCAGTGGGATAAACCTTAGTGATTTTTTCGAGACGTAACATAGCCAGTAAGCTTGCCCATTTTGAATGTGTTCATAAACTTTAACAAAAATCAACGTCCACTTGGTTTGCTGGTGGTTAAACCCTTGATTAAGTCTCGGGACTGATTGTGCTAAAACCTATTCAGTCAGGGCAATAGGGGGGCATTGGCAATATTCTCTAAACCGATAGATTCCAGTAATATTTGCCAAGATTCCATGGCCTGGGGCTCGTTGGGTTGGTTTTGAAGGTGCTCGCTCAGGGCGCGGGTGGTGTCAAACCAAAGGCTATTTTCGGCTGCGATCGCAGCTCGCTCCAGTCCCTCACTATTAGCCAGGGCTGCCGCCAGGGTGGGGTCAGGGATTAACAGTTCCACAAACCCTTCAGCCGTCATCACCGCCGTCGTATCATCGGAGCAGTAAACCTCCACACTCCAGTAGTAGTAGTGATCGGCCCTGAGGGGTTCTATCCCTATGGTGCGGGGTAACTGCAGGGTGGCAATACCCGCCGTTGCGCTGGGGATAAAGGCAGTCTGATACACCGGCTGGAATATGCCTTCATCTTCATTCACCACTTCGTACAGGTTGAACTCCACGTGGCTAGCATTGTTCTGGGGCATGTACCACTGGAATGCCGGATATTGGTCAGTGGTATAACCGAGGTCATCCTCTGGAAATATAGACGTCAGCCGAGGTGCCTGGGGATCGCCTATACAGCTCACCCCTAAGGGGGAGCGGGTGCCCCCCGAAACTCGGCTATTAGGGATGCCACGGGGGGTGGGTTTGTAGCCCGGAAATGCCTCGGCACTAGCGGCCATAAAAGTGAGTCCCAAAGCCACTGGGGTTATGGTTGGGAAAATGCTAAGAAGTTTCATGGGAACCTGGGATGCGTGATGTTGGATGAATCCTCTCAGAGGACTCGGAGCCTTGGGGCTCAGGATTCAAGGCAATAAATTAAGACTCTATAAGGCTTGAAACACCATGGACTTTGATATTAAGCGGACCGTAGGAAAATTATTGCTGGGTATGGGCGCTTTAGGGATCGTCCTAACCCTGCCTGCGGTCGGGTTTTCCGCCGAAATACAGCCGCTGGATCAACTAGATCAACTAGGGATTAAAACCCCATTTAGAAACGGGGCGCTGCATACCAAGCAAGAGTTGTCTGAAACCAGCGCCTTAGATCGCTATGACACAGCTCAATTTAGTGTGGACTATCCCAAGGGATGGCAAGTCAACCCCCAAGGGGAGGATGGTGTGGCCATTGTCAGCATTGCCGATGGTGTTACAATGCCTATTCGCACCGACATTGTAATACTCCGGGAAGATCCTCAGGTCGCTGTTCCCCAGCGGCTAGATCAAATTGCGGCGGCCGGATTGTCTGTACAGCGCTACTCTTTGGTGACGGTGGATGGGCAGTCGGGGCTACGTATTTGGTATGAGCCGGAAGTAGGGCAGCAGGCCTTAGTCACATTTGTGGGCTATGGCAATCAGCAAACGGTGGTGATGACCAGTTACCATGCCCAAGACCCGGTGGCTGAACCTCTGGTGACCCAGATCCATGGCTCATTTGTGAATCATTCCGTTGCCCAAGCGGATATTTCTGAGTAAGCGGCTTAGCCTCAGGCTGCTAAGCTATGGTCTCATCTACTGCCGTCGAGTGTAGTATGAGACTTCCAAGTCGGCACACCAGCCAGCATTGGTACTCTCATACAGAAAAACTGCATCTACCCGAAAGTAGCGGCCATCGTGGAAAATACAGTCACTCACTCGGGGAATAATGGGATATACCGCAAACCATAGATAGTCGCGGCTGGGCATGTTGGTATTGGTGGGCATGGGAATTTTGGCCAACACTTGGACCTTGTAGCCTTTGCCCGTATACCCCACTGATGTAGCAACTGCTGGCGCGGCAGATTGACTGGCTCTTTTTGGGGTGGCAGTGGAGCCTGGTTTTTCCGTTGTCAGTTTCGATAAGGATTTTGCCGATTTTTTGACTGATTTTGAGGCCGATTGTTTAGGGGTGGTGGCAGTGGTTGGGGCTACTGTTGATGGGTCAGTCAGTTGTTCCGGTGCATGTAATGACAGCTCCGTTGGCGCCTGACGATGTGGCCTTAGTTCGGGTTCAGAGGCGGGGGAGGGCTTTTTTTTAATTCCCTGCATAAAGGGATTGCCAATAAACGGATTACCTTGTGAATCAGCCATAGTGACCCCCGGACTTTATTGTGGCTAACGTAGCACAGGTTGTTGAATTCCATCGAGAAACCCAAATTTTCCCATCGGTAGCGAAAAACCGATGCAAAATATAGTCCATGGGCGACTGTTAGCCTTCCTAAGCCTTAACGTAGATATGCTTCAGCATGATTTATTCATCAGGTTCGCGTTCAGTCAATCTCACCTATTTGATTTTAGAAGCGCTGAGGATGTCCCCCGCGTCGATTCCCTACTATGTCAGCCAGTTTTTAGCTGATAGTTTTCCTGGGAAAGTCATTTTAGAGGGGGATAGCTACTACTTCGATCTACGCAAGTATGCCGAGGAAGGACTTTGTACCACCCAGGTCATTACCCGAGTGGAATTGCCGGTGGGTTATGCGTCCACTGTGCGTGAAACCATGGTCTATAACCATGTCATGACCCTGTGGGATGCCAAAAAACAAAAGCTGCGTTATGAGCAAAAGAATTTTTGTTTTGAGGTGCAGTGGCAGAACCATACCCTTATGGTGCTGCAGCTTTCTTGGCCCCAAGGCTATTTTGACGAATGTTCCTATTACTGGATTTTGGCGGATACCCAGGCGGTGGCGGATGAGTTTTTTGCCGCTGTATGTCAGTGGAATTGCCAGGTGCGGGAAGAAGTATTGGTGTTTGAAGGTGGGTTTTGGCAAAAAAATCGTGACCTGTATGCGTCGATTCAAAGTGCCACCCTAGAAAATTTAGTTTTGTCTGGCTCGCTAAAGGAAGACATTTACGACGATGCTCAACGGTTCTTTGATTCCCAGCCGTTGTATGCGGAATACAATGTGCCCTGGAAACGGGGGCTGCTATTTATTGGGCCGCCGGGGAATGGCAAAACCCACATGGTTAAGGCCCTAGTCAATTCCTTGGGGTATCCCTGCTTATATATTAAGAGTTTTAAGACTCGCCAGAGCAGTGATACCGACAACATGCGTCTGGCCTTTAATCGGGTGCGTGAGGCGGCTCCCTGCATCGTGGTCATTGAGGACCTAGATGCGTTGGTGGATGATGAAAATCGGTCGTTTTTCTTAAATGAATTAGATGGTTTCGCCCTGAATGATGGGGTATTGATGATTGCGTCGACCAATCACCCAGAGCGGTTGGATATTGCAATTTTGGAGCGGCCTAGCCGATTTGATCGAAAATATCATTTTGATACGCCTAAGATGCCTGACCGAGCTGCTTATCTGCAGCTGTGGAATCAAAAATTAAAATCGGAAATGCAGCTATCGGCGGATGATATTGAGCAGATTGCCACCAGTGCCGATGACTTTTCCTATGCCTATCTGAAAGAACTGCTGCTGTCCGCCAGTATGGTGTGGGTGCAGCAGCGAACACCGGGCACGATGGCGACGATCATGCTGGAACAGCTGGAGAAGCTAAAAGCTCAGATGGAGAGTCAATCGTCTGAATCCTCGGATGAGGCCTCAGCAAAGGCCTCATCCGAGGTCGCTGAACCGAATGCCCCTGGTAATGACCCTGTTACTGCTGATACGAATGGAGCAGCGGCTCCTATCCATGGTGAGACTGTAGCGAAGCCCTAAACCTGGGTCTCTGTGTTTTTCTCAGCTTTTGTAGGTCTAAGACCTTAGATCCTATGGCTTTAGACCGATGGATGGAGATAGGTGACTAAAGCCCGCAGACCTAGGTGGTAGCTATGGAGCCCAAAGCCGCAAATTTGACCGATGGCGACGGGGGCGATGTAGGAGTGATGGCGAAAAGCTTCCCGCTGGTGAATATTACTCAGGTGCACTTCTACTGTGGGGAGGGCGACGGATGCGATCGCATCCCGAATAGCCACACTGGTGTGGGTGTAGGCCCCAGGGTTGATCAATATTCCTTGATGTAACCCAGCCGCAGCCTGGATTACATCAACCAAGTCACCTTCGTGATTTGACTGGTAAAAACTGATGAGAACACATAGCTCCTTAGACAGCTCAGTCAAGGAGCTATTGATATCATCTAAGGTGTGGTGGCCATAAATTTCAGGCTCACGCTTGCCCAACATGTTCAAGTTGGGACCATGGACCACTATAAAACTGTTCAATGAGCTACTGAAGAACTACACATTGAATAGTATCAAGGCAGAGCCATCTAAGTCGCATCAATTGAATGCTATTGCACACTCAATAATGAACTGGCGAATGGAATGGCGATTGATAATGGGTTGAAGGCACAAAAATGCCAACTAGCTGGGGTTAACGACGGCGACGGTCGTCAACCGGAATGGGGATTGCTTCTGGCTCTGGTTGGGGTGAAGGTCCAAGTAACGAGTCTAATACTCGGTTGACCCAGTTCTTCAACTTTTCCAGAATCTTGCCAATATCCATGAGCCAGGCTGCTCCTAATCTCATCTGGTGTAGTTTTGCCTACACCTATTATAGGCTCCACAATTATCAAATCAACTAGAAGTGAATTTCAGTTAACTTTTTTTTGGGAGTATTCACCATAATAACGAATTGTCAGAAATGATCAAGCTCGGGGAATTCCCCTAGGGGCTGCTGTGATCTAAGTATTATCCAGTAAAGCCCGGCGGAGGATATCTAACGCCGTATTACGGCTCATTAAGCGAATCCAGTCCCGATCCTTTTGGCGACCAAAGCGGCATTCCATATGGCGGGTTTCTGAGCCATGGGCAATGCCGATGTATACCAAACCCACGGGTTTTTCGGGGCTACCACCGCCAGGCCCTGCAATGCCTGTAATGCTAAGGCCCCAGTCGGTGCCCAGTTGAGTGCAAACTCCAGCGGCCATTTGTTTGGCCACGGCGGCGCTGACGGCCCCCTGCTGGGCCAACGTGTCAGCAGAAACACCCAGCAACCGTTCTTTGATGCCATTGTCATAGGAAATAATCCCCCCCATAAAATAGGCGGAACTGCCTGGGACTGCGGTGATCATGGCCCCTAACCCTCCCCCCGTGCAGGACTCAGCTACAGCTAGGGTTGCTTTGTGCTGGAGCAATAGTCGCCCCACGGCGTCCCCCAGGGTATCCTCGTCTTCTCCAAAGCAGTCGATGCCGCCGATGGCTTTGAGTTCAATGGCGACGGGCTCAATCAGTTGCTGGGCTGCCTCGAGGGAATCGGCTTGGGCGGAAATACGTAGCTTTACTGCACCGTCGCTAGCATAGGGGGCTACGGTGGGATTTTCCAGCTTTAGCCATTGCTCCACTTTGGTGGCCAGACCCGACTCGCTGGTGCCCCAAAACTTGAGGGTGCGGCTGTGGATGATGCTGTTACTCCACCCTTGGTGTTTGAGATAGGGGATGGCGGTGGTTTGCCACATGGGATAAAGCTCCCGTGGTACCCCTGGAAAGGTCATGAGGTGGAGGCCTGGGCGAGGTTGCCAGAGGATGCCAGGGGCTGTGCCTTGGGGGTTGGCCAATACCTCCGCTCCTTGGGGTAGCAGGGCCTGTTTGCGATCGCTAGTCCCCAAGGCCCGATTGCGCTGGGCCAGCTTGGCCGTAATATCCGCCAGGACCGCTGCATTTTCCACCAGGGGCACCCCAAAAAAATCAGCGATGGTGGCGGTGGTCAAGTCGTCGGGGGTGGGACCCAGCCCCCCGGTAAAAATAATGAGTCGGGACCGTTCGCAGGCAATGGCAATGGCCCGGGCTAAACGCAGGGGATTATCCCCGACCACAGTTTGGTAGTGATGGGTAATACCGAGTAGGGCTAGTTGCTGGGCCAGGTATTGGGCATTGCTGTTGAGAATGTCCCCCAGGAGTAGCTCCGTACCCACACATATAATTTCTGCACTGCCGGTCATGATGGTTGGATGGGAAGGGTTGATGGGTGGGATAAGGAATTAATCAGCTCCATGGGCCGCCCTATGGGCAAGGTATTTAGGGTGAAAATCCCTGGGTGGCTTGATGGTAAAGCATTTCTCGGCGATTTGATCTGATACTTATGCCAGCGGGTGGGGCTGATTTAGGGGGCGGGGCTGATCCAAACTATGATTTCATCTGTAAGGATTGCGGTATATGGCATTGGAGCATAGGTCCCCGAGGGCGATGATGGCTTGGCCCAGGTGGGTGGTGGGTCTTTTGCTAGGCTCTTGGGGGCTGCGGCTACTGATTGCTTGGTTACTGCCGCCGGGGTTTGATGAAGCTTACTACTTTCTCTACACCCAGCATTGGGATTGGAGCTATTTTGACCATCCGGTGATGGTGGCGTTGACCACGGCCCTGGGGCCTGGGCTAACGGGCTATGTTTCTCCCCTAACGTTGCGGTTAGGGGCGTTGGGGCTCTATGGACTGAGTACGGTGTTGCTCTATGGCAGCGGTCGGCGTCTGTTTGGTCCTGCTGTGGGCATGGGGGCGGTGGTCATCGCATCCCTATGTCCCCTATTTATTTTTAGCTTTGGTTTGCTGGCAGCCCCCGATAACGCCCTGATTTTTTGGTGGTCGGCGACGATGTATGTGGCGGTGTTGGAGTTTTTCCCCACGGGGCAATCCTATCGACCCACGGCTAAGATTGCCCTGTTGGGCCTCCTGTTGGGTCTGGCCTGTCTGAGCAAGTACCACGGTTTTGTACTGGGGCTAAGCTTGGTGGGTTTTTGCCTCACCAGCCCTCAGCATCGGCGGGCAATCCTATCTCCATGGACCGGGGCTGCCCTGGGTCTTTTTGCCCTTACCTTGACGCCCCTGGTGTACTGGAATGTTCACCATGATTGGCTGTCCTTCGGCTTCCACCTATCTTCTCGCTTTGATGGGGGTGCTGGCCCCTCTGGGTTTAATCTGTTGACCATGGTGGGGGTGTGGCTGGTGGGGGTGGCCTATCTGTTTCCATCTCTGGGCTTTCCCCTGTGGTGGGCTATCGGTCGCAGTCTGGGGCAGTGGCGCGACCTGCGGCAGCGGTTTGTGCTGTGGCTAGGTCTGCCCATTGCCCTGGGGTTTACCCTGTTGGGGGGCGTTGCCCACATTTATCCGGCCTGGCCGGCCCCAGGGTTATGGAGTTTGAGTTTGTTGCTGGCGCTGATGGTGGCCCGTTGGTCGCCCTCTGCGGTGAGGCGGTGGCTCTGGGGCAGTGCCCTGGCGATGGCCATCCTGCTGCTGTGTGCCCTCAGCCATGTGGCACTGGGCACCTTGCAGCGGCCGGGGGGCCTAGTGGAACTCATGCCCCTGGAGACGGACCCGACCACCAGCTTGATTGATGTGGTGCAGCTGCGGCGACGATTGCAGGAAGGGGACGGGGCGGATGCGATCGCATCCGCCGATTTTCTAGTCACCAATGAGTTCTGGCTTAGTGGATACGTAGATATGGCCGTCAGCCCCCTCACCCCAGTCCCCGTTATGGCATTCACCCAAGATCCACGGGGTCATGCTGTGTGGTTTAACCCAGCTGACTGGGTGGGCCGTTCAGGGCTATTCATCACCATTGCCGATTATGACCAAACTGAAATTCGAGTCACCTATGCCCCTTACTTTGAACGGTTTGATTTGCTAGAGTCCCTCGAAACTCAGCGGGCCGGGGCTGTCACAGAAACCTTTTACCTCTATGACACAGGCAAATTGATCACACCCTACGCCTACCCCTACTAGATATAGCTTTGCGCCCATAGTTCACACCATGGATGGCCGGGATAGGTACCAGACCTATCCCGGCCATCCATGACTAAATTTTCTGGAGTCCAGGGCAATGCCCATTCATGGCCATTCCTGCGGATCTGTACATCTAGCATGATGCCTGGCTCGCCAGCCGGTATAACTCAACAGGGCCGTTGAGCCAAGGGCATAGATAATGCCACTGGGCATGCCTGAAAAGGCTAAGGCCAGACTACCTACCCACAGGGTTAAGGCATAGATAAACAACACCGTAAAACGATGGGACAGACCGGCATTTAACAGCCGATGGTGCAGATGACGCTTATCCGCCACAAAGGGCGATAGACCCCGCCGTAGACGTGCCAAAATGACCGCCGACATGTCCAAAATGGGGACCGCTAAGATCAGCAGGTAAGGCAAAAACACAGCCGCCGTCGTCACCCCCTTGACCAGGCCAATGATGCCCACACCGGCCAGGGTGAAGCCCATATAATAGGCTCCTCCATCCCCCATGAAAATCTGGGCCGGGTTGAAATTATATTTCAAGAAACTCAGCGCTCCGCCCGCCAAGGCCGCCGCAATAATCGCCGCCGCTGGCTGTTGCATAAACAGGGCCACCAACATCATGACAATGGCGGCAATGCCTGAAACTCCTGCTGCTAAACCATCTAGGCCATCAATCCAATTAATGGCATTGGCCATACCCACAAGCCATACCACGGTCACTGGCAAGCTGACCCAGTCAGCGAGTTGCACAATGCCGATACCTGGAACAGACACAAAACCAATGTCTACGCCGACATGCCAGGTGATCGCTGCCACAGCCGCCTGCATCAATAGACGACTAATGGCAGAGAGGCCAAACAGGTCATCCAACAGACCAATTAGGAAAAATGCTAAGCCTCCTAGGGTAACCCCCCAGATTTCCGCTTCCGGTTCATTCATCAGCTGCTGGCCTTGGGCATCCATAAACCCACCCGTATTCCAGACTACTAATAGGGCGACTACCGTACCCAGAAAAATTGATACGCCCCCCAATCTAACCATGGGGACTTTATGGACTTTACGCCTCCCAGGCATATCAACTCGACCACTGTGTAATCCAATCCTTTTGATAATTGGCGTGGTTACCAGCACCACAGCGGCTGACAGGGTAAAAGCCAGGAGGGGATATATCTGAAACGGCATAGTGGAAGAGAATGAGGAAGACAGCGCAAGCTATGGACTCAACACAGAGGGTTGGCAACACATACATAGTCACCGTCACCCTACCAGGTTTTTTAAAACTTTCAAGCCGATGATTATCAGGTTCAAAATACTGTTGTCGGTCTATGGGGGAATTTAACTAGGAATATCAATATTTACAGATATTTACAGATGTATTTTGTGGATGTCTAACGCGTCATGGGCCGTTGACTTGTGGACCTACTGAGGCCATATTGACGGTGAACTAACTGACCAAACTAGTTAACTATGTGTTCGGACAGTTAGCTCATACCTGGACATACCTAAGACCGACTTTAGGCTAGGACGGCCGTTGCCGGATGGAGGTGGGGATAAAGGGGAAAGCGATCGCAAAGGTTGGCAACGCGATTTCTGCAATCGGTTTCAACTGTACTATCCTCAGGAGATAGTAGCCGATCCGCAATAATGTTGGCGATCTCCTCGAACTCTTTAACTCCTAGCCCACGGGTGGTCATTGCCGGTGAACCCAAGCGCAGACCACTGGTGACAAAGGGAGATTCCGGGTCAAAGGGCACCGTATTTTTATTCGCAGTGATATTGACCATACTGACTAGGGCGTCGGCCCGTTTGCCAGTCATGCCAACGGAGCGTAAATCTACTAGCACCAAGTGGTTGTCGGTACCGTTGGAGACAACCTTGATATTCCTGGCCTGTAGCTGAGCCGCAAGGGCTTGAGCATTGGCGATGACGCTGGCGCAATAGGTCTTGAACTCGGGTTGAAGGGCCTCGCCAAAGGCAACCGCCTTGGCCGCTATGACATGTTCTAGGGGCCCCCCCTGACTACCCGGAAAAACCGCTTTATCAAACTTTTGCCCTAGGTCCGGATCACTGGTCATAATCAACCCACCCCGGGGACCCCGCAATGTCTTATGGGTGGTGGTGGTGACCACATGACAATGGGGAATGGGATTGGGATGATGCCCCGTGGCCACTAACCCGGCAATATGGGCGATATCGGCCATGAGATAAGCACCTACCTCATCGGCAATGGCTCGAAACTTGTCAAAGTGAATCGTGCGAGGGTAAGCGGAATAGCCACAGATCAGCATTTTGGGACGATGCTGCAGAGCGATTTCACGGATGGCTTCATAATCCAGCTGCTCACTGGCCTCTTGGACCCCGTACTGGACCACATTAAACCATTTGCCTGAAACGTTCACTGGGGAGCCGTGGGTTAAATGACCCCCATGGGACAGATCCATGCCCATGATCGTGTCGCCCGGCTGCAGTAGGGCTAAAAAGACGGCAAAGTTTGCCTGGGCTCCGGAGTGGGGTTGCACATTGGCATGGGCTGCACCAAACAGCTGCTTGATTCTTTCAATCGCTAGGGCTTCTGCTTGATCAACAAATTTGCAGCCACCGTAGTACCGCTTGCTAGGCAGGCCCTCTGCATATTTGTTCGTTAGGACAGACCCTTGGGCGGCCATGACCGCAGGCGATGTAAAGTTCTCACTGGCAATCAGTTCTAAGTGGTCCTGTTGACGCTGCCGCTCAAGCTCAATGATGGCAGCAATGTCTGGATCAGTTTGGCTCAAAAAATCAAAATTAGTGGTCATGGGGATGGATGCTCTAGGTTGAATGAACATAGCTGAACAAAGAGCTAGGAGCGGGAGGTTCTGGAATTCCTTCGACGTTTCACCAGCAAACTATGTTTCACCAGCAAACTATAGTACCGTGCTGCTAAGGAAGGTTGCTAACCCATCATTGATCGCCTATGGCCATGGCGGTTTCAAGTAACAGCTGTCAATTAAAACCTGATTAGGTAAATGTTATTTTTCTGTATCAGAATGTAACGCTTGAAAATCTATAATGGGTCAATAGATTGGAATATGGGAGTAATCATTGCTCTGATGAGGTGCTAGTGAACACCTAATGTGTTTGTAAGGTGAATTTGATTTGTCATATTGTGGTGGCAAATTTAGCTATTGCTTTTCAACTCACCGCTAGACCATGACGCTTTTCGTTGAATAAGGACATCCATGCTGTTGCAACCCACCACCACTGCCTCATCTGCGTCTATGTTGGCGTCTATAGACGAGTCCTATGAACGCTGTCGGCAAATTACTGCTAAGTACTCAAAAACATTTTATATGGGTACGATGCTGATGTCTGAGGCTAAGCGTCGTGCCATCTGGGCCATCTATGTTTGGTGTCGTCGTACGGATGAATTAGTGGATGGTCCCTCTGCCCAATTCACGACCGAATCAACCCTCGATGATTGGGAAGACCAGTTGGAGTCTGTTTTTTTGGGCAAGCCCCAGGACGACTATGACGTGGCTATGGTGGATGCGCTGGAGCATTTTGCCCTAGATATTCAGCCGTTTCGGGACATGATTTCTGGCCAGCGCATGGATCTGCAATGTTCTCGATATGAGACCTTTGAGGATTTAAAGCTCTATTGCTATCGGGTGGCGGGCACTGTGGGTCTAATGTCTACAGTGGTTATGGGGGTAGATCCTGAATACAATACGGCGCCTTGGGCCCAGTCGTTGCCCTGTCCCATTGAGGAGGCCATTGCTCTGGGGATTGCCAATCAGCTCACAAATATTTTGCGTGATGTGGGGGAAGATGCCCGCCGTGGCCGGATCTATCTACCCCTCGAAGATCTTGAACTTTTCAAATACAGTGAAGCAGATTTGATTAATGGGGTGATAGATGATCGGTGGCGGGCCCTGATGCGTTTTCAGATTCAGCGGGCACTGAAGTTTTATCGACAGGCGGAAGGGGGCATTAGTGTACTCAGTCCTGATGCTCGATGGCCTGTTTGGTCGGCCCTCATGCTGTACCGCAAGATTCTGGATGTCATTGCTGAAAATCAATACGATGTATTTAATCGCCGGGCCTTTGTCCCTACCGTACGCAAGCTCCTGTGTTTACCCCCTGCCCTATTGCGGGCTCGAGTCCTTTAGCTGAGGGAGACTTGAAGCTAAAGCTCCTAAATAACCGCCACATCAGCAACAAGCAGGCCAGGGACTAGTCCTTGGCCTGCTTGTTGCTGATGTTTGCTGAAGTTATTGTGGGCGGAGCAATCGGCTGAAATCTTCAGCCGATTGCTCCCCTAATCGAATTGTGACTAAGAAGCCGTTGTTTGGGCAGCGAGCATCTCTTTCAACTTTTCCAGGTCAGAGGCCCAGCGAGGATCTGGTTGAGTATTTTCTGGAGCTGGTGCGATGTAACTGTTGTTGTTGGGTTTACGGCCAGCAGCAGGCCCATTTCGCTTCCCGCCGACCTTATTCCGATTAGCAGCTACTACAGGTGCAGCAACAGCAGCAGTGCCCTCATTTTCTTTGCTACGGGGCATAGCCTTTTCAACTTTAAGAGTGATATCTTGCAGTGCCTGGTCATTGTATTTGCTGACCAGCGTATCTGCGATTTCGTCGGTTTTAACGGTTACAAAACCAAAACCACGACATTTTCCAGTTTTCCGATCTGCGATCAGCTTGACTGAAACGATATTCTCAACATCTTCTGCAAAAACGGCTTCAAACTCCTCGCGTTCTAGGTCACGGGGTAGGTTGCCAATATATAAGCGCACTGACATGAAGATACCTCTTAAACAAATTTGAAAAACAACTGCAGCTGGTGGATCAGCAAAAATAGCCAATTCATCCTGGGACTCAAGAATATCCAGAACAAAACTTGCAGCTATAGCTTTGAATGATTAAACAAGTGACGAACCGCAGCGAAAACTAACTGGCTATTCTCAGAGATTCACTACTTTGATGAGTCCAAAACCCTATTTGGGCGGTTTGCTAAAATCATCTCTACCCTCTGCTACATAGTCATTAACACAACTAATTATCACTTTCTAGACCAGAGGTTTCCCATTGCATTAAATGGGAAATAGACCGTATCTCTACTTCATCAAGGTATCACGCTGTCCGATGCCAAGCCAAGCTATTCAGTGGTTTTTTTGGTGAAGCTTCCTAAAGATAGGGTGGAGTCAGTAGTGGCTCCTACGATGACTATTTAATAAAAAACAATTAGTAAAAAACCAGCCGTATTAAGGGGCTGGTTTGCTGTGTTGAGAGTAGGAGAACTCGACACCTAACGCCAAATTTCCAGTTAAAAACTTGGCTAATAGCTAGGCTACTAGTGTCTGTTAATAAAAGTTAACACTTTACGAAGGTTGTTGCAATGTGGGATCTGGATTGCATCGTTTGGTGATTTTGGATGGATTCATTAGGCTGGGCTAAATCCCCTTAGCATTTAACCTCCTTAACCCTCTTAAACCCCCTTAAGTATGAGCCAGAGGCCGTAACTGAGGGGTAGGAGGCTAATAATGGATGACCAGAGGGGATGTTGAGCTTTTTTTATCTGGTTTTGGTGGGTTCGTAGTTGATCAATGTCAATCCAGATATGATGCCCCCGGCGAAACCAGCCGGTGACGGTGATGGGTTGCTGTAGCCAGTTAGCTAATCCGTTGATATTGCTCAGGGGGCCTAGGTAGGCGGTATGGTGTAATTTAATGCTGCCCTGAGTTGTGTTGAGTCTCCATTCTTGACCTAGCCAGTTTGCTAAGGCTGGTCGGCCTGTCAGGGTGCCGTTGATTTTGATCGGTAAACTGCTGACGGGAATCAGGGTGGTGTCGGTTTGCCACTGCGCTAAGGTTGTTTCAGGGGTGGGTGACGGAGCTGCTATTTCTGGGAAAAAAGAGTTAATGCGTAATAGCTGGCCAGTGGCTGCACCAATGAGAGGCATGCTAGTGAGGATACTGCGGTCTTTGTAAAGCCAGGCTAGCAGAGGGAAATCTAGACTTGTTGCGATCGCACCCACTAGCCACAGGAGTATGGCTACCCCCAGACCCAGGACTAAGCCGGACCAAGCTCCCCCTTGCAGGAGTAGGCGGAGCCAATCGTCCTGAGAAAGTGCATGGGAGCCATTTTTTAATCGTAATTGCGCAAAATTAAGACTGGGCTGAAGTTTCCAGTGCCGTCCATAGGCCCCCAAGGTGTAAAGCCTATCTCCTAGGGGCGGGTGAGCCTGATTTACCGATAGCCAGTGGCGTAGGGGGTTAGATGCTCCCCAGGCAAAGTGGTGGATCGATGCCCTCCCGTCCCCTGGCCCCACGGGTAGCATCAACGCCAAGCTTTCCAGCAGCGGCGGTGTATACCCTTGCTGTGCAATGGCTGCTGCCATGGCCGTTGACAGTTTGCCTAAGGCCCGTAACAGGCCATTGGGATTGCCGGTGAGTTCGGACGTGGTGCGGTCTCGGTAGGGGGTCCGGGTCCGGGCTACACCGCAGCCGACCTGAGCCAATAGCCAAAAAATGCCATAGCTGACGGTGGCCAGAGCGCCAGCTGTGAGCTTGATGGGCGTGGGACGCTGCTCACCCCAATGGGCCAAGCTCCAATAGGCCCGATGCAATGCCTGGAGCAGTAGACCCTGGGTGGATAGCACGACCCAGTCTAAATTTGACCAGTGGCTGAGTTCGTAAACTATGACAGCGGCCAATTCATCGGCCGTTAATCGATCCAGCAGTCCTTGGCTGATTACAAGCTGGCCATAACGGGGCCGCCATCCATAGGAAAAAATCAGGGGCAGATCGCTGGCCAGTAGGTGGATTTTGGGTAAGGGCCAGCGACGTTTAGTACAAAGGCGACGCAATAGCTGGCTGGCTTCTGAACTGTGGGTTTGTAATTGTTGGTGGGTGAGGGGGGTGGAGGGAGGTAGCAATAATGGCCATAGCCAATGGGCGACGATAGTCACGAGGGCGAGGCCCATGATCACGGTCCAAGTCTGGGGCTCCCAAAAAAAGGCGGCGAGCCGGATTTGGATGGGCAACAGTCGATCGAGAAACTGGATATAGTTACGGACCAGCGCCACGCCGCTGCTCACTAACCAGCGTATGACAAAGAAAAGGATAGATATGGTAGCCAGTTGGACAAACCATAGGGGGCCCATATTCATCTTGCCTAGGGATTTTAAGCTGCTCAGGCGACTTCCCTGGGGCCAGGTTTCAGGACCTGCAAAGGAAGTGTCTAAGGAAGAGTGCTTAGAGGATGCTGTTGGCGAATTTTGTGGCTGCTTGGGGCTCCCTTGATCCAGCGGCCCTTGGCTGTGCTCAGGTGGGTGGGGGATGACTGCAGCCGTGCTGGGTGGAGTGGACGATATATCGGGTGCTGGAGCGGGCGACATATTGACAGATGGTGCGGTACTGTCATTCCCTAAACCAGTCTCTAAACCCTTGCCTAGATTACTGTTGAGGGTTTGATAATGAAACAAGGACGGCGGCTGTACCTGGTTTCCTGGGATGTCCTTGAGTGTTTGTGAGGGGCCGGTGTGCGTAGACAGTACGCTGTCTTTTGGGGGGGCTGGAACAACGGTTGGCTCAGTTGTCCCGGTTGGACTAGTTGTCCCCGTTTCGTTCGTTGGGTTGAAGGGGACAAACCCGCTGGCTGTCGGTATCTCAGGACGGTTAACGGTTTGTT
This sequence comes from Leptothoe sp. PORK10 BA2, assembly GCF_034932105.1. Taxonomy (NCBI): domain Bacteria; kingdom Bacillati; phylum Cyanobacteriota; class Cyanophyceae; order Nodosilineales; family Cymatolegaceae; genus Leptothoe; species Leptothoe sp. PORK10 BA2. Next base: position 48,184 of record NZ_JAYGIG010000114.1, read on the forward strand.
CCGTTGATAGTTTGGCCTGATCAGTCGCTAGCTGCTGTAGTTTATCGTGGGCCCACTGGCGGATGGATTGACTGCGACTTTTGAGTAGGGGCTGGCATAGGGTTTGTGCCTGTCCATGATCGCCTTGTGCTTCATAGGTGCGGATCAGACCCATTTGAGCTTTAATGCGATGGCTGGTGCTGATGTTTTCTGTCTGGCAGAGGTGCTGAAACGTTGCGATCGCACGCCCATAGTCTTTTTGTTTAATTGCAGCCAGCCCTGCTTTAATCAACTGTTCTGGCGATCGATCCAAATCCATACAGATATCCTCTGATGTCATTGATAGTAGTGCAGGGAATACGTGCCGCAATCTTAGCGTGAATGATCCTCAGCAGGTGTGGCAGGGTCCTCAGCAGATAGGCCATGGGCAGGGAGTAACATCTCCTCCACCAATCCATAGAGAGTCTCTTCATTTTCCCCCGTTAACTGACGTTCTTTGAGATCAATCAGTCCTGCGGCCAGGGGTTGGGCTAGTTTTTTATAGACATTATTTGCCGATAGAAGATCGGTAAAAATCTCTCGTTCAATATGATGCCGATCCGCATCAGCCGGCAGTGGCGTGCCATAGGCCACCGCATCCACCTCATACTTCAGCAAGAAAATTAAGGCATTACAGCGATCTTGCAATAAGCTCTGCAGCTGTCTGGTATCTAGCTCTAGCCGATCAAAGCCCACCTGTCCTTCAATGCGTAACTCCACAATCGGTTGCTGTTCCAGGATGATTTGTTTTTGTGCAATGGCTCGATCAATCACGCTAAGGGCGAGACCTTCCACCTCCTCTAACGCTTCTTGCCCCCGTAGCTTTAGGGACAAGCGAGCAATGGGGCGCTGGCGATAATCGGTCTCTAGCTGGGCATTCACCTGTCCATGGCTGATTTCCACAGTCAGGGCACCCCGCTCAAAAGCCCCCTCTTCCACATTGTTAGCCTCAAGGGCGCCAGGATTGAAGACCCAATTATCAACGGTGTAATACTTATGAATATGCCCTAATCCCAGGTAATGTATCCCGGCTGCCTTGAGTGGTAGTAACTCACCATAGCGGAGGGCTCCAGAGTAGCGAGCAATTTGTCCCTCTAGACCGTGGTGGAACAGCAAAATCTGAGAGTCTGGACCCGGTGGTAATGCCGTAATCGCTGCCGCAATCTGTTGGATGGCTTTGGGAGCGGCGGCACCGTACCAGCTTGAGCCCAATATGCGTACACCACATTCGAGATCAATATATCCGCCCCGTTTTGTTGCCTCGTCCCAGGGCACATACATGGTTTCACCCGGGCTGGGTTCCAGGAGTTTAAGTAACCCCCAGTCCGATAGGTAGCGCAGCCAACTAGTTTTTGTCCCATAGGGACAGTTATCGTGATTGCCTTCGATGGCAATTACTGGAATTCCGACCGTTTGTAATTGTTGGAGGCAGAGCTGGGCCTGATTCAAAATTGCGGGTTGAATCATCCGATGCTCAAAGAGATCACCGGCAATGACGACGAAATCTACGGCTGTACCAACGGCATATCGCTCAAATACATCCCACAACGTGTGGAAGAAGTCCCTGGTACGTACTTTGCTGTTGTAGCGGTCAAAGCCCAGGTGCACATCGGCAACATGCAAAAATTTGGCCATAGTTCAGGATGCCCTATCTACAGCGACTTTGTAGATTCTGCCGCTAATTGCTCCAGCTTAGCCTGTTGATCTTGGCTGATGCAGGATTGGATCATGATATCGATATCTCCTTCTAAGGCCGGTGCCAGGCTAAAATTTTGCCCCAGGCGATGATCGGTCACCCGATTATCCTTGTAGTTATAGGTGCGAATTTTCTCGGAACGTGACCCCGTACCGACTTGGGAGCGTCGCATGTCGGTCACTTCGGCCTGTTGCTCTTGCAGCATCATGTCGTAGAGCTTGGCCCGCAAAATTTGCATGGCGCGTTCTCGGTTTTGGAGTTGGGATCTCTCCTCCGTACAAAAAATCCGAATGCCTGTGGGTTTGTGGAATAAGTCAACAGCCGTCTCAACTTTGTTCACATTCTGTCCCCCGGCCCCTCCCGAACGGGCCGTACTCAGGTCAATATCCTTTGGATCAATTTTGACTTCCACATCGTCCACTTCAGGCATCACCGCTACTGTGGCGGTGGATGTGTGGACACGACCGCTGGTTTCTGTAGCCGGTACCCGCTGAACCCGGTGAACACCCGCTTCAAACTTCAGTTTGCTATAGACTTGGTCCCCTTTAATTTCTAGAATCGCCTCTTTACAGCCCCCCATGTCAGCAACTGAATGACTCAGCGTCTGTACTTTCCATCCCTGACCTTCAGAATAGCGGGAATACATGCGTAGCAAATCGCCTGCCCAGATGCCCGCTTCATCGCCCCCAGTCCCAGCTCGAATCTCCAACATAATGTTTTTATCGTCGTTGGGATCTCGCGGTAGTAAAAGAATCTTTAACCGAACTTCCAAGGCTTTAATGGTTTCCTGAAGTTCCTTAACTTCCATCGCCGCCATTTCCCGCAGTTCTGCATCTCCAGCGGACTCTTTAAAGACTTCTTGGGCCTCTACATAGTCTGACTGGGCTTTTTTCCACTCGTCGTAGGTGTTGATGGTTTCTTCTAAGGAAGCCCGTGCTTTGGCGATTTTCTGAAACTCATCTGGGTCTTTAGCGACGTCCGGATCCGCCAGACGGTGCGTGAGTTCTTCAAAAGTTTGGTCAACCGACCTTAGTTTGTCGAGGAGATATTGCTCAGCCATGGAATTTCAAGTATGGAAGCGGGTTACTGCTTATGGGGCCCAATATAAAAACATCCGAGGAATATGGTAACCCCTCGGATTCAAATGACGTTATTAGCAGCTAACCTTTGGCGCTTTCGGGGCTCTTCTGACTATCAGACATGCCGTACTTACGTAGGAACCGTTCCACACGACCTTCCGTATCAATAATTTTTTGAGTGCCTGTGTAGAAAGGATGGTTGCCAGACCACACATCAACGTGAAGTTCAGGCTTGGTGGAGCCCACCGTCATAACTAATTTGCCGTCGCAGTAAACCTTGGCATCGGGATACCACTCGGGATGAATATCAGCTTTTGGCATTGTTCTGTTCCGGAGAGTGAAATGGTTAAAAAATTAATAACCCAAACTTAACGCTTGGAGAACTGGGAAGCTTTACGGGCTTTCTTCAAACCGTACTTCTTCCGTTCCTTACAGCGGGGATCACGGGTTAGATAGCCTTCAATTTTTAGCGGACCTCGGTTGGAGGGATCTAGCTCACATAGGGCACGAGCTACGCCGAGTTTGATGGCATCGGCTTGACCGGTCAGTCCACCACCCCGAACATTAACTAAGATATCGTAGTCAGATTCCAATCCCAGGGTTTCCAGGGGGGCCTTGGTGGCCGACATGTAGGCGGCATTATTTTGTAGATGGGTTTCACCCGGCTTGCCATTAACGACAAGCTTGCCATCTCCAGGTACTAGACGTACACGGGCAACCGACGCTTTACGGCGTCCAGTACCCCAATAAACTACGCGATCCGCTTGTCCTTCCGACATGTGACTATGTTCTCCTGCAAGTAATGGTGAGTGGGTGATGATTGACCTAGAGATCGATGGCTGCCGGTTTCTGAGCCTCGTGGGGATGCTCTGGGCCTGCATAGACTTTCAGATTCGTAAACAATTTCCGGCCTAGGGCATTCTTGGGCAGCATTCCCTTAACGGCTTTTTCAATAATGCGTTCGGGAATCCGATTCTGCAGCTGGGCGAAGGTTTCAACTTTCATCCCACCGGGACGACCAGAGTGGCGATGATATAACTTTTGTTCACGTTTTCTGCCGGTGACAGTCACTTTCTCGGCATTGATGACAACGACAAAGTCACCCGTATCCATGTTCGGGGTAAACGTCGGCTTATTCTTGCCCCGTAAGATACTAGCAATTTCCGTGGCAAGACGACCCAGCCGCTTGTCTGTGGCGTCAACGACGTACCACTTTTTATCAATTTCTTGAACGGGAGGAATGTAGGTTTTAAACATGCTTAGGCTCTGATATCAACGAACTGTAGGGGACGCGGCTATAGGATAAGAGTGATGAGTCACATCTTCCCGATTGCCTAGGCAATCTAAACAGCCAAATTCTTTGCGGTGGGATGCAGCGTCGGTAATGGTTGGGTATCAAACCAAGCCTCCGGTGCAAAGGGGAAATGTGGGTAGCCTACCCGCAATAGGCAAAGTCCTTGGGGTGGTGCAGCATGTTTAACCAAGTCACGTCTCCCTGACTGCCAAAGTTCAGTGAAAGCAGCAGGGGTGAGGCGACCTCGCCCGACCCTGACCAGCAAACCCATCACCAGGCGTACCATGCCATAGAGAAAACCTGCAGCCTGCAGCTCAACCTGAACAAACGGTCCTCGGCGGAAGCACTCAGCCGCTTGCAACTCAACCCACGAATGGGCACGACTAGACCCCGCGCGATGAAACGCAGTTAGCTCATGATAACCCACCATGGGGGTTAATGCCGACTGCATTAGCTGCTCGTCCAATGGTTCATGGTATAAGTGCCATGCATAGGGACGAACAAAGAGATTGGGGTAAGCATCGGTATAGAGGGTATATCGATACCGTCGCCATTGGGCTGAATATTGGGCATGCCAGTTGTCAGGAACATTGGCCGAGGCTCGAATCACAATATCCTGACTCAATCGATGATTGAGAATAGCTGCCCATCGATAGGCGGGGATTACCTTGGGCACATCAAAATGGGCTACCTGGGCTGCGGCATGGACCCCCGTATCGGTTCGCCCTGCTCCATAAATGGTCACGTCTGTTCCCAACACGGAGGCTATGGCTGTCTCAATCTCTGCCTGGACTGTACGGTCATCTGGCTGTCGCTGCCAACCCCGAAAGTGGGTGCCTTGGTACTGAATAACAATCGCAACCCTGTGGGTTCCTTTTTCGTTTTCAGACACAGCTTCTAACTGCTTAGCAAGGTTACGATGGGCCATTGAACGTAGGCCCTAGGTGAGCTCAATAATGGCCATGACAGAGTTATCGCCCCGGCGGCTGACCGTGCGTACGACGCGGGTATATCCACCCTGACGTTCGGCATAGCGGGTGGGGGCTTGCTCAAACAAGGCATGGACGAGATCTTTGTCGTAAATGTAGCCCATGGCGCGACGACGAGCCGCTAGGGAACCTTCTTTGGCCAATGTAATCATCCGCTCAGCTTCTGAACGAACGGCCTTGGCTCGGGTCAGGGTGGTTTTAATTCGACCATGGCGAATGAGTTCGGTGGTTAGCGCTCGTAGCAAAGCACGACGCTGATCAGCAGGTTTGCCCAATTGGGGCGTACGGCAACGGTGGCGCATTATATCTCCTCTGTGTTGGCGCTAGACAAGAAAAAACCGAAGCCTGGGGCTTCGGAAGAATGGCCTGAAAGAATTCAAGGCCAGGAGCCAGAGTCCTAAGAGGACTTGGCGGGTTTTTCCATTGGCAACATAATGCCAAGACGGTAGTGCAAAGCTTCAACCACTTCTTCAGCTGACTTCTGGCCAAAGTTTTTAATCTCTAGGAGATCTTCTTGGCTGTAGTCCAGTAAATCGGAAACCGAGTTGATCTGTGCTCGCTTCAGACAGTTATAGGCTCTGACTGAAAGCTGTAGTTCCTCAATCGGAATCTGATAGGTGGTGTCTTCTTCTTTGACATCTTCATCCCGTTTGGGCTCAAGGGTGACATCCTTGAGGGGATTAAATAGGTCCACTAAAATGTCTGCTGCCTGGCTCATGGCCTGTTGGGGCGTAAGGCTACCGTTGGTATTGACCTCCATGATCAGGCGGTCTTTGGGCTGATCCGCACCGACGATCATCTCTTCAACGGAGTAATTCACCTTGCGGACGGGCATAAAAATAGCATCAATCTGCATAAAATCTAATGCAGTGGCCTCATCCCTATTGTTGCTAACCGCTCGATAACCGCGACCATTTTCCACTCGAAACTCCATTTCGAGAGTATGTCCCTGGGCTACCGATGCCACATAGTGGTCCGGATTGATCAGCTCTACTTCAGCTGGCAACTCAAAGTGAGCGGCCGTAACGGTTGCTGGACCTTGGATTGCCAAACGGCCAATCTGCGGCTGATTTGTATAGGTTTTAAGGACAACCTCTTTCAGGTTAAGGATGATATCGAGGACATCTTCACGCACGCCTGGAATGGTTGCAAACTCATGATTTGCCCCTGCCATACGTACGGCAGTAATTGCTGCACCTTCGAGATTTGACAGCAGTACTCGTCTAAGGGCATTGCCTACTGTAATACCCTGACTACGCTCAAGGGGCTCGATGACAAACCGACTAAACTGGCTTTGGTCATCATCAACAATCGATTCTACGCATTCAACTTGGAACTGTCCCATTACAGTGGCCTCCCTTAGATAGCTATGCTTACTGGCTGATTTGTTAGCTGATGATAGATATCAAATTTAAACCCGTCGCCGCTTGGGGGGGCGACAACCGTTATGGGGAATAGGGGTTACATCTCGGATCAATGTAATTTCTAGCCCAGCCCCCTGGAGGGCACGAATGGCAGTTTCACGACCAGCGCCTGGACCGCTGACCATGACTTCAACTTGACGCATTCCTTGGTCCATAGCCCGCCGTGCTGCACTGTCAGCGGCGGTCTGGGCGGCGAAAGGGGTGCCTTTTTTCGCCCCTTTAAAGCCACTGGACCCGGCTGATGCCCATGAAATGGCATCACCCTTGGTGTCTGTAATGGTGACAATGGTATTGTTGAATGTCGATTGGATGTGAACGACACCATTGGGGATATTCTTTCGGGTTTTGCGTCCACCCGCGCGCTTGACGCCTTTTGCCATAATTCGTGTATTCCGAAAACGTTAACTCTTCAAAACTTTTCTAGCGATCGAGCAGCAACTTACCTGCCGACGAAATTGCCTTGTCAAAATGCCCTTCCTGTTGTAACACGCGCGCCGCAATTAACAACCTGATTAAAGATCACCTGCAGATTAGTGTTGTATTTAGGGGTTACTTCTTGCCCGGCTTTTTCTTGCCAGCAATGGCCAAACGCTTGCCTCGGCGGGTGCGCGCGTTAGTACGGGTGCGCTGACCACGAACCGGTAGTCCCAGGCGATGGCGACGTCCTCGGTAACAGCCAATATCCATTAGCCGCTTGATGTTCATGCTTTCCCACCGTCTCAGATCTCCTTCGATCTGATAGTCGTTTTCAACGACTTCCCGGAGTTTTGCCACATCGCTATCGACTAAGTCCTTGACGCGAATATCAGCATTGACCCCAGTCTTTGCCAGAATTTGTTTTGCCCGGCTTGGACCGATGCCGTAAATGTAGGTTAATCCAATCTCAATGCGCTTATCCCTTGGTAGGTCAACGCCTGCAATACGTGCCACCGTGCTTTCTCCCTAGTTTGCTGCCGTGCGGTTTCAGCATCACTGATGGATCAGTGGGAAACCGCGAAGTTGAATATGAAAAAATCGTTAAACTGGCTACAGCGACTAACCCTGACGTTGCTTATGCTTGGGGTTAGAACAGATCACCATAACTCGACCGCGCCGACGGATCACCCGACACTTGTCGCACATTTTCTTGACGGATGCCCGTACTTTCATGCTGGAAAATTGTAATAAAATTTGTCTACAGAAGTGTGATTCTAGCAAACTGCTTAACAAGCAGTCAATTAATTTTTGTTGCGAATCGTTGATGTGCGTTTAAGTCACTTGCTAATGATTGGGCGGTTTTGAGGTTTGGTGTCGAGTTTTTTCCTCTGCTGTGTCTGAAAACGGGTTGAGGGTTAGTTGTATTTGGTCTGTTCGTAGGCCGAAAAGCAATAAGTCCAAAAAACAATAAAAAGCTCTGCTGTAAGTCATCAGCAGAGCTTTTTATGATTTATAGGGTTGAGTGTGCGGTCCTAGGCTGCTTCTCGTCGGAGGGCCATTTCAACCTGCTTAAACTCTTGCTCAAGGCGGGTCTTAAGTTTGGCGGGGATAGGGCGGTTTGGGTAGGAGCTGTAGTGCCCTGCTAAGGCATTGACGGCTGTTTGCATCGTGGCAAAGGAACTGAGGCTCGATGCCCCTGCCGATCGTCGATAGCGAGCCGAAAAGGCGTTGATTTGCTGTCTTGCCTGGGCGCGTACCTCAGGCAGATTGGGGGCGTCTGCAGGCAGTTCAATGGCATTTCTCAGGGTTTCTACCACTGCTACGGTGTCTTGACGATAGTTGCCGCTCAGCCCATCAGCCCCGGTTCCATCTCCACCGCAACCGGTGAGACCCAGGATTGCCACTAGGGTAAATGCAAGCAAGCGAGACAAAATGCGTTTCATAAGCTTAGTTCCCAATTATTTAAGATGGCTCCATTTTGGTATACCTGGCCACTGGGCCTGTATGGGTCATCTTATCGGAATGGGGTACGGAGGAGAAATTTTTGGGGGATAGGTGGGGCGGTTGATACTAGGGCTAGGCGGGGAAAATGCGCAGTCGGCGGTTGGGTTCATCGCCGAAGCTCAAGGATTTAAGTCTGTAATGTTCGGCGAGTTCATGTTGCATTTTTCGAATTTTGGCCGACCGGGGTAGTAATTCAACGGGCTGGCCCTTGGGAATGACAATTTGTTCCACCGCTAGTCTTGCTTCCTCCAATGCTTCTAGCTCGTCATCTGCCCCTTGGCGGGTGAACAGGGACAGATCAATGGCGTCTGCTTGATCCCTGGGATCAAGGTTGAGTAGGTGCTGTAGGGCTCGGGTAATTTGTGGAATGGTGTTGGATTTTACGGTGTAGATGGGGATCTGACGCGATTTGGCGATGGTTTTGAGTTTGGAGTGGTTGCGGACATGCGATCGCAGGGCCAATACCGCCTGGGCCACGCCTAATTCCTTCGTAATGGAGACGGGGAGTTTTAGAGTGTCAATCACATGGTGTAGCTGTTCACGGCTGATGCCATAGGGATAAACGGGAACCCAGTCTTCCCCATTGGGGCCTACGGGGGTGGACAGTTCTAGGTCGTCCGTGTCAAGTTGTTGCTCCAATAGGGCTTGAAACGCATCCGCCGCTGGGGTGGGCAAGGGTATGGGGCCTGTGGCTCGGGCCTGCTGGGCGGAGACAGCTTCCATTTGACCAGCTTCTCGCCAACCTCGACTGGAACTGCGTCGGGTGGTGCGCCGTTGACTGACAATATCTGGCAGTTCATGGGTGATGACCACTTTTCCATTGTCTCCAATGGTCCGAATCTGGGTTTCTGGGAGCCGCCCTCGGAGTAGGTGGTCGACGGTGGTAGCGACATCTTCATGGACGACCCACCGTTGCCGCTCTAGCATCTCGATGGCCATGTCAAATGTGGGGGGGGCTTTGCGCTCCAACACACTTTTTTGGCTACCCCGGCGGCGGGCTTCGTCATCGCCGAGGGTGACGGTTTGAATGCCGCCAATGAGATCCGCTAGGGTGGGGTTTTTGAGTAGATTTTCTAGCTGGTTGCCGTGGGCTGTGCCCACTAGCTGTACGCCACGTTCGGCAATGGTACGAGCTGCCAAGGCTTCTAGTTCCGTGCCAATTTCATCAATGATGATGACCTCAGGGGTGTGATTCTCCACCGCTTCGATCATCACCTGATGTTGGTGTTCGGGTTGAGCCACCTGCATGCGACGAGCGCGGCCAATAGCCGGGTGGGGAATATCCCCATCGCCAGCGATTTCATTTGACGTGTCAATGATCACGACACGTTTATTCAGATCATCGGCCAGGACACGGGCGATTTCCCGTAGGGCCGTTGTTTTGCCCACTCCTGGACGACCCAACAGTAAAATTGACTGTCCCGCTTCGATCAGGTCACGAATGATCTCTACGGTGCCAAAGACGGCGCGGCCTACTCGGCAGGTGAGGCCAATGATGGTGCCGCTGCGATTTCGCATGGCGCTGATGCGATGGAGGGTTTTTTCGATGCCCGCTCGATTATCCCCACCAAACTGACCCACCCGGTCAATGCAATGCTCTAGGTCTTGACTGGAAACTACCTGTTCCGAAAGATAGTCTGCCGTTCCTGGGAATCTGGCTTCGGGGCGTCGACCCAAGTCCAGGATCACCTCAATGAGGTGATGCCGTTGGGGATGGTTACTGAGGGGCTCTCGCAGCTCTGAGGGCAAGATGCTGAGCAGCTGCTCCAAATCGTCATGGACGGGAGGGGTGATCCTGGGTGATGCAGCAGTGGATTCCGGCGTGGGCTGATATTCGTCTGAACGAGCCATAGATTCGGAAGTTAAACAGAGAATTTAGAAACAACGGCGGAGATTGCAATGCCTTAACCGCAGTCATGACAGAAGCTTTGTGGGGGCTTGGTCCCTAAAGGACTCTGACCTATGGAGGAACTGGGGTGGTTGAGTGGGCAGCGGCAGTAGTGATGGCCTGGTGGGTGTTTAGTTTGAGCTGGTGGACTAATTCGCGGGCGAGGCTAACCTGCTGCCATAGCTCCTCGGGACGGTCTTCTAAATGGCTGTCTCCGAGATTGACTAACTGCCGCGCGTAGCTACCATAGGCAATGCCGTTGATGGTGGGCGGTTCCACCTGATTTCCAGGGTTGATGCGATGGGTTGCTTTGAGGAGATTTAGCGATCGCAACTTGGCCACCGTATAGTGATTCGTTCCCCCCGCCAGTTGAACATAGCCAGGTAAACGGGCGTTTAAAACCTTTTGAGCTAACCGAATCGTGGCGCGGGTAGCACCCCTGCCAATATCACCACTCATGGGACGACCATCAGTCTGCCAAAGTAGTTGCCTTGGCTGAGGGGACATGAGTCCATAGAGATGGGCGAGGTAATCAACGATAGCCGTATTGGAGCCAGGGAAACTATCAGGACAGCTGACAGCCACTAGCTGTAGCTGAGAAATGTAGGGCGCGAGCTGCCTCCACAGATGCTGAAACTCCATCTGCCTACCCATTTGGGTGTGAATTTCAACCGCATCTACTTGGGGAATGATCCTCGGCAGGATTGTCCCGGCTGCCACCGTGAATGCTCGCTCCTCAATTAGCCCGTGGGGACATACGGGCAAACAGCGGCCACAGCCATAGCACCGCTCTGCCATTACCTCCAAGTTAGGAGATGCACCAGCCGTCTTCGCCTTTTGGGATGTAGGGGGTGGCAGTATGGCCTCGGCTGGACATACCCGCTGGCAGGGACAGGGGCAGTCAACCGGACATTGTTGGCCATCAAACCAGGCCTTACGAAAATGAGGATCTTGCCCATCATTTAGGCTCACCATCAACCAGGGACGACTCCCTATGGGCGATAGTGCCGTTGATGGGGCAATTGCTTGGGAGGCCGTGATCCCCTCCCAGGCCGCATGGACAACTGCCTCATCGGCCGCCACATCAATACAATCTGCCCCTGCCAGACTGTACACCAGGGACAAATTACGAACTTTCGAGACATCTTGGTAGCTAGCGCCGCAAATAAGCTTGAACCAATGTCCCAGCCTGAGGGCCTCTAACGGATCGCGTGGAGTAGTCACCCACCTATGCTATCTATTATCGATGGAGTCTGCAGTGCTTTAGAACAAATGTTCTTGTTTGGCCTGTTTGCCATAACGCTGACGGTACTAACGCTCTTATTACTAAGGTTGCGTTATTTATGCCGATTTAACAGCATCCTTGAGGGGGAACCATTTAAACGACCGGTCCCCACCCAGTTCAACCACCACTTTGACTCGATTGTCAGAGGCACAGAGAGACGCCAAAAATGACAATTCCTGGCTGGACAATACATGGCCTTCAATCAACCAGAGCAGAATTCCTTTCATGCCTGGAGCCATGCGCTCTAAGCGATACCCCAGCACTGGCGGGATAAAGTAGCGCTCACCAACGGCGGCATCCCCTATATCCTTCTTGCCTAAATGGGGAGGACGAACACCATGGACATCGCCCAGATAGGCTGATAAATCTCCCAGACCGCGGGCTGTCATATGGAGACTTTCATAGCCTGCTGCCCGCATTCGTCGCTGATAGCGGCCTTCAAAACCACCTTCCAACGGTATCCGCACTGCCAGGGCACCGTTGCTTTCCAAATCACGCACAAATTGATTGCCGAGTACAAGTAATCCCATAGCTTATGCAAACAGCGTCTGTATTATGGTTCGTCTATTCGTATACCTATATATACTAAGGCGGTTAACCGCTAACTTTGACAAAAATGGCCAGAGGTTGCCCCCATTTATTCATACTCAATTCAAATTCAAGCGGCATGTCTTAACGACTGTTACAGACAATTTTTTTAAAGTAATGGACAAGTCCTCTAATTCTCTGTATTATTGTAGACCGCTGCCAAACTAGATACTAGGCGGTAACGCTGCTTAAGTCTAAGGCACGGTTTTATCGGCTCAAAGGACTTGGTTTCAGTGCGGTTAAAGCCCCTGAAGCAATCACTAAGTCCTAGCTATTGATGAAAGTATTCAATCCAATACGGTTGAATTTCTAGGGATACATGCTGGATTCCTCCGGGTATCCATGTGCTTTTCTAGACAATTGCCCCCGCTGTGAAAAAACAAGGGGCTCACAATGCTGGCTGCAATCATTGCAGTTTAGCTAAAACGTTTAGTCGGAGATTGATTGTGTCTGTCGGTATCCTCGGAACAAAGCTGGGCATGACTCAGGTGTTTGATGACACTGGCAATGCTGTGCCAGTAACGGTCATTCAAGCTGGACCCTGTGTTGTCACCCAAGTTAAAACGAAGCAAACCGATGGCTACTGCGCCGTGCAGATTGGCTATCAGGAAGTGGCAGAGAAAGCATTGAGTCGGCCTGAATTAGGCCATCTCAAAAAGGCCGGGTCTTTTACCCTGCGTCATCTGCGCGAATATCGCATTAAGGACAGTTCGACGTTTGAACTGGGGCAGTCCGTGACCGCAGACATTTTTGAAGCGGGTCAGCTAGTGGATGTTTCCGGTAAGAGCATCGGTAAAGGATTTTCAGGTCTCCAGAAACGGCACAACTTTAGCCGTGGTCCCATGACCCACGGTTCTAAGAACCATCGTCAACCCGGTTCCATTGGTCCTGGTACAACGCCCGGCCGAGTTTATCCCGGCAAGAAGATGGCTGGTCAGCTGGGTAATGCCCAGGTCACAGTGCGTAAGCTTTCTGTGGTCAGGGTTGATAGCGAGCGTAATGTTTTGCTTATTAAAGGTGCCGTTCCCGGTAAGCCGGGCGCATTGTTGAACATTGCCCCTGCAAATGTCGTCGGCGAGAAGTAAGGGGGCTAGGAACTCACTATGGTTGATTGCGTAGTAAAAGATTGGCAGGGTGCCGACGCCGGTACGGCCATCCTTGATTTAAAAGTTGCAAACGAAGATAACGCCGCCCACATTGTGCATCGTGCCATCGTGCGTCAGATGCACAATTCTCGCCAAGGTACGTTATCCTCCAAGACTCGTTCTGAGGTGCGAGGCGGTGGTCGTAAACCCTGGCGTCAAAAAGGAACTGGCCGTGCTCGTGCCGGTTCGAATCGCTCACCCCTATGGCGTGGCGGTGGTGTGACATTTGGCCCTAAGCCCCGCGACTTTGAAGTCAAGATGAATCGCAAAGAGCGGCGCTTAGCGCTGCGTACAGCGTTTCAAAGCCGGGTTGAAGACATGGTAGTGGTCCAAAACTTTGCCGATCAGCTCTCTGCACCTAAAACAAAAGAGGTGCTTGCCGCCATGGGGCGTTGGGGTGTTGAGTCCGATGAGAAGGTTTTAATGATCACGGCCGAAAAAAACGACGTGGTTTATCGCTCTGTGCGAAACGTCGCCAATATTAAGCTCATTCTGGCTACCAACCTGAATGCCTATGACATCGTTCTGGCCGATCGACTGGTTGTGACCGCTGCTGCTCTCGAAAAAATCCAGGAGGTGTACAGTGCCTAAGGCGATTGACCCCCGAAATCTACCCGATATTATTCGGAAACCGCTGATTACCGAAAAAGCAACTTTGAATCTGGAAAATAACCAGTACACATTTGAGGTTGCACCCAAGGCGACAAAGCCCGAAATCAAAGCAGCGGTTGAAGCGTTGTTTGAGGTAAAGGTAACTGGTATTAGCACCATGAATCCTCCCCGCAAGAAAAAGCGGTTGGGCCGCTTTGTTGGCTATAAACCTACCTATAAGCGGGCAGTTGTCACCCTGGCCGAGGGTGATAGTATTCCCCTCTTCCCCGATGTCTAGAACCGACCTTAGCACTCCATTAGTTTTCAGATAAAATCATGGGAATTCGTACTTATCGGCCTCTGACTCCAGGTACTCGTGAGCGCAGTGTTTCTGATTTTTCAGAAATTACTCGGAGCAAGCCGGAAAAGAAACTAACGCAATCTATCCATCGTGCTAAGGGGCGAAATAACCGCGGGGTAATTACCTGTCGTCATCGTGGTGGTGGGCATAAGCGCCTCTATCGCACGGTTGATTTCAAGCGTGACAAGTTAGAGATGACGGCTGAAGTGCTCTCGGTTGAATACGATCCCAACCGGAATGCTCGCATTTCTCTCGTTCAATACGAGGATGGTGAAAAGCGTTATATTCTTCACCCCGCAGGCTTGGCGGTTGGTTCGACCATTGTGGCCAGTCCTGATGCCCCTCTGGAAGTTGGCAATGCCTTGCCCCTGCATAAGATGCCCCTGGGTACCGCTGTTCACAATGTTGAGCTATATCCCGGTCGTGGTGGTCAAATTGTTCGTGCTGCCGGTGCTTCTGCCCAGGTGATGGCCAAAGAAGGTGGCTATGTCACCCTCAAGCTGCCCTCCAGTGAAGTGCGGATGGTTCGACGTGAGTGTTACGCCACGATTGGTCAGGTGGGCAACGTCGAAGCACGTAACGTCACCCTGGGTAAAGCCGGTCGGAAGCGTTGGTTGGGAAGACGTCCTGAAGTGCGTGGTAGTGTCATGAACCCGGTCGATCACCCCCATGGTGGTGGTGAAGGCCGTGCTCCCATCGGTCGCAGCGGCCCTGTTACTCCCTGGGGTAAGCCTGCTCTTGGCTACAAGACTCGCGATAAGAAGAAGGCTAGTACGTCGCTGATTGTGCGTCGTCGTCGTCGTTCTTCCAAGCGTGGTCGCGGTGGTCGTGATACATAGGTGTCTATCCAACGGGGTGGATTTGGCGGTTTACCACCCATGTCTTTGTTGTTCAACCGATTTTTTAAGGCTGGCGTAACTATGTCTCGCTCTCTCAAAAAAGGTCCTTTTGTAGCGGATCATCTGCTCAAAAAGATTGAAAATCTCAATGTAAAAGGCGAGAAACAGGTGATCAAAACCTGGTCTCGTGCTTCCACAATTATTCCTCAGATGATTGGTCATACCATTGCTGTCCATAACGGTCATCAACATGTGCCTGTCTATGTGAGCGAGCAAATGGTGGGTCACAAACTGGGTGAATTTGCCCCTACGCGAACGTTTCGTGGGCATGTCAAAGGCGATAAGAAGGCGGCGAGACGTTAGGAAGGTTAGCCATGGTTGAAATCGATAGTAGTAATCAAGTGAAGTCTGTCGCTCGCTATATTCGGATGTCGCCCCATAAGGTGCGTCGGGTGCTCGATCAGATTCGTGGTCTTTCCTATCGGGAAGCACTCATTATTCTTGAGTTTATGCCTTATAAGTCGTGTGAACCGATTCTTAAAGTGCTGCGCTCTGCGGTAGCGAATGCTGAGCATAACAATGGTATGGATCCTGTGGAGCTGTACATCAGCGAAGCGTTTGCTGATCAAGGACCCGTGCTGAAGCGTTTTCGCCCAAGAGCCCAGGGGCGCGCCTATCAGATTCGGAAACCGACTTGTCACATCACCATCGCAGTAGCTCCTGGCTCCGTTAGCTAGGTCTGATTAGTTGTTTTACTGTTAGCTCTGTATAAGGAAGGATCTGTGGGACAGAAAATTAACCCAATTGGTTTTCGGCTCGGTATTACCAAGGAGCATTCTTCTTGTTGGTATGCCGATTCGAGGCAGTACCCTAATCAGCTGCAAGAAGACCACACCATTCGTCAGTTTATTGAGAAGAGTCTGAATAATGCTGGCATTTCCGAGATCAAGATTGCCCGCAAGGCCGATCAAATTGATCTAGAGGTCCATACTGCTAGACCCGGTGTGGTTGTTGGGCGTGGTGGTACGGGTATCGAGTCACTGCGAGTCGGATTGCAGAAGAAGCTGAAGGATAATACGCGTCAAATTCGGATCAATGTGATCGAGATTGCGCGGGTTGATGCCGAAGCGGCTTTGATTGCTGAGTATATTACGCAGCAGCTAGAGCGTCGGGTCTCTTTCCGTCGCGTTGTGCGGCAGACCATTCAGCGGGCTCAACGGGCTGGCGTTGAAGGGATCAAAATTCAAGTGAGTGGTCGTTTGAACGGTGCTGAAATTGCCCGTACTGAGTGGACTCGTGAAGGGCGTGTACCCTTACATACTCTCCGGGCCAACATTGACTACGCCTACAAAACTGCCCAGACTACCTATGGCATTTTAGGTATTAAGGTTTGGGTCTTTAAGGGAGAAATCATTCCAGGGCAAGAGGATATTCCTCAGCCTCCTAACAATCAGCCCCGTCGTCGTCAACCGCGTCGCCGTCAGCAGTTTGATGATCGTTCCAACGATTCATAAGTATTTCTCTGTAACTGTTTAGCCTGTTTAAGCACCATGCTGAGTCCTAGAAGAACAAAATTTCGTAAACAGCATCGCGGCCGTATGCGCGGTATGGCCTCCCGAGGCAACAAACTGAACTTTGGTGAGTTCGCTCTCCAGGCAACTGAGTGCTCTTGGATGACTTCCCGTCAGATTGAGGCGGGTCGTCGTGCCATGACTCGCTATATCAAACGTGGCGGGAAGATCTGGATCCGAGTCTTTCCAGATAAGCCTGTCACGATGCGTCCGGCTGAAACTCGTATGGGTTCTGGTAAAGGTAATCCGGAGTTTTGGGTTGCTGTGATCAAACCTGGTCGAATTCTTTTTGAAATTACCGGCGTGTCTGAGGACGTTGCGCGAGAAGCCATGCGCTTAGCTGCCTTTAAGCTGCCATTCCAAACTAAGTTCGTTATCGGTGAAGGATTGGAGGATTAGATCATGGCGCTTTCTAAGGTTAAAGAGTTACGTGAGCTGAGTGATGATGAGCTTGCCACTGCGATCGCAGGGATAAAACGTGAGCTGTTTGACTTGCGATTTAAACAGGCTACTCGTCAGATGGAGACCGGTTTCCATCAATTTAAACACGCTCGTCGTAAGTTAGCTCAGCTAATGACCATCGAACGTGAGCGTCAGCTGGTTGCAGCAGCAGCTAGTGCCGGTGCCACAGTAAGTAGCGAGCAATAGGAGTTAAACAGCTATGGCAGCAAAAGAGCTAACAGGGCGAGTTGTGAGCGATAAAATGGACAAGACAGTTGTTGTAGCTGTTGAAAGTCGCGTTCCCCACTCAAAGTATAAAAAAATTACTGTTCGTACTAAGAAGTACAAAGTCCATGACGACGCCAATGAGTGCAAGTCTGGGGATCTTGTTCGCATTCGCGAAACTCGCCCCCTAAGTCGAACTAAGTGCTGGGTTGTCGCCGACATCCTAGGCCGTTCCGAAAAAGTGTAGGGGAGCCAACTAATGATTCAGCAGGAAACATATCTGAATGTGGCGGACAACAGTGGTGCACGTAAGCTTATGTGTATCCGTGTCCTTGGTGGTAATCGTCGCTATGCCAGCGTAGGCGATGTGATTATTGCCGTCGTTAAAGATGCCTTGCCCAATATGGGTGTGAAAAAGTCTGACGTAGTGCGCGCTGTGGTGGTGCGTACTAAAAAAAATCTTCGTCGCAGCAGTGGCATGAGCATTCGTTTTGACGATAATGCCGCTGTACTGATTAACCCTGACAATAATCCCAAGGGTACTCGGGTATTTGGCCCGGTGGCTCGTGAGCTGCGAGATAAAAACTTTACCAAAATTGTTTCCTTAGCACCGGAGGTACTGTAGTGGCTGACAAGCAAACTGTGCGCTATAAAATGCACATCAAAAAAGGTGATACCGTCCAGGTCATCACCGGTAAAGATAAGGGCAAAGTTGGTGAAGTGACTGCTGTTCTGCCCAAGAAGAGTCAGATATTGATTGAAGGTGTCAACGTTCGAACCAAGCACGTTAAGCCTCGTCAAGAAGGAGAGTCAGGACAGATTGTGACAACTGAGTTTCCAGTTCACAGTTCAAATGTGATGCTGTATTCCAAAAAAGAGAAAGTGGCAAGTCGTGTTGGTCACACCTTTACCGACGATGGTCGTAAAGTCCGCATCTTGAAAAAGACGGGCGAAATCCTTGATTAGCTTAACGTTTGTCCCTGACCAAGACCAGGGAGAGGAAAGAAATAATGGCTGAGCAGCTAAAAGATTTTTACAATACGAAAGTTGTTCCTAAGTTGATGGAGCAATTTGAGTACACAAACATCCATCAGGTACCTAAAGTAGTCAAAGTGACTATTAACCGTGGTTTAGGGGAAGCTTCACAAAACGCTAAAGCGTTGGAAGCCTCGGTAGCTGAGGTAGGTGTAATCACGGGGCAACGACCTGTGATCACCCGTGCAAAGAAAGCGATTGCTGGATTTAAGATTCGGCAAGGTATGCCGGTAGGGGTTATGGTTACCCTCCGTTCTGTGCGTATGTATGCATTCCTCAATCGTTTAATTAATTTGGTATTGCCTCGAATTCGTGACTTTCGCGGTGTCAACCCTAAGAGTTTTGACGGGCGGGGCAACTATACTCTGGGACTGCGGGAGCAGCTGATTTTCCCCGAAGTCGAGTACGACAGAGTGGATCAGGTTCGCGGCATGGATATCACAATTGTGACCAGTGCCAAGACAGATGAAGAAGGGCGCGCCCTTCTGAAGGAACTGGGAATGCCGTTCCGGGATAGCTGAGGTTTATACAAGAGAAAAATATGGCGTCTAACGATACGATTTCAGACATGCTGACGCGCATCCGAAATGCAAACCTTGCGCGGCATAAGACTGTCCAAATCCCATCTACTAAAGTTACTCGTAATATTGCCAAAGTTCTTCAGTCAGAGGGCTTTATCGGTGATACTTCTGAGTCAACTGAGGGAATTGCTCAAATGATGACTGTGAACCTGAAATATAAAGGGAAAATGCAGCAGCCCATCATTCGCAATCTTACCCGAGTGAGTAAGCCTGGTTTGCGAGTTTATTCAAGCTGTAAGGATCTACCCCGAGTGTTAGGTGGTATCGGCATTGCTGTCGTTTCTACCTCAAGTGGAATTATGACTGACAGGGATGCCCGTCAAAAAGGCGTGGGTGGAGAAGTTCTCTGCTACATCTGGTGACCTATTGCCTCACACTTGTGTTTAGTAGGCTTAGTAGTTATTTGCATGGCTGTTGCTTGCGGTTAGGGAAGGATTAGAAATGTCTCGGATTGGTAAAAAGCCGGTGCCTGTACCTTCAGGTGTAACCGTGTCTGTCGATTCTCAATCAGTCGTGGTAAAGGGGCCTAAGGGTGAATTATCCCTGGTGTTGCCCGGTGAAGTCGACATTGCCCAGGAAGGGGAGCAGATTGTTGTAACCCGCCAAAACGACTCGCGTACTGCGCGTGCCTGTCATGGTTTGTCCCGCACCTTAATTGCCAATATGGTAGAGGGTGTTTCTAAGGGCTTCGAAAAGCGACTTGAAATTAAAGGTGTGGGTTATCGTGCCGCTGTGAAAGGTAAGACGCTAACCATGAGTCTGGGCTACAGTCATCCGGTTGAGTTTGAACCACCAGCAGGTATTGACTTTCAGGTAGAAGGCAATACCAATGTAATTGTTACGGGTATTGACAAAGAGTTGGTTGGCACAATAGCCGCGAAGATTCGCGATGCTCGCCCCCCTGAACCTTACAAAGGTAAAGGAGTACGCTACCTCGGTGAAATGGTTAGACGTAAAGCTGGTAAATCAGGGAAATAATTGAGTATTGAGTTATGAAAGCTACGCGTAAACAGTCCACCCACCGCCGCCATGTGCGTATCCGCCGTCGGATCAAAGGCACGGCTGAACGGCCTAGACTAGCAGTCTATCGCTCCAATAACCATATTTACGCCCAGGTCATTGATGATTATACGCACCACACCTTAGCGGCAGCCTCCACATTGGATTCTGAACTCAAGGGTGATGAGGGCGGTTCAAATAAGGATGCCTCTGCCAAGGTTGGTAAGCTAATTGCTGAGCGAACTTTGGCTAAGGGAGTAAAGCAAGTTGTTTTTGATCGTGGTGGTAATCTTTACCACGGTCGAGTTGCAGCCTTGGCAGAGGCTGCTCGTGAAGCCGGTCTGGATTTCTAAGACTTCTAAAGGGGTTAAATCATGGCAAAGGAACGTCGTAAGGGAAATAAAACTAAAGAGAAGGAATCAGAGTGGCAGGAACGGGTGGTCCAAATCCGTCGTGTAACCAAGGTAGTCAAGGGTGGTAAAAAGCTCAGCTTCCGTGCCATTGTGGTGATTGGCAATGAGAAAGGTCAGGTTGGCGTTGGTGTCGGTAAGGCCAGCGATGTCATTGGTGCCGTTAAAAAAGGTGTCGCTGATGGTAAGAAGAACCTGGTGGAAGTGCCCTTAAATAAGGCCTATTCACTACCTCACCCATCTACTGGCGAAGCGGGTGGTGCGCGTGTCTTTATGCGCCCTGCTGCTCCTGGTACAGGTGTAATTGCTGGTGGCGCTGTCAGAACTGTGCTTGAACTGGCAGGGGTGCGGAATGTTCTGGCCAAGCAATTAGGGTCTGACAATCAGCTAAATAATGCCCGAGCAGCTGCCAGGGCACTGGCCTCATTGAGAACCTTCTCTGAGGTGGCGAAGGAGCGAGGAGTTCCCCTTGAGAAGCTTTACGCTTAGGCCTAAGTTCAGCTTAGGTTGGAAAGAATTGAATTTATTGGGATTTATTGGGTTTTAAAACAATGAGACTAGAGGATGCTCAGCCTAAAGCCGGTTCAAGGCGTCGCCGTCGTCGCTTAGGACGTGGTATTGCAGCAGGCCAGGGTGCCACCTGCGGTTTTGGTATGCGTGGTCAGAAAGCTCGTTCAGGTCGCCCTACCCGTCCAGGATTTGAAGGTGGTCAACTGCCTTTGTATCGACGAATTCCAAAGCTTAAGCACTTTCCCATCGTTAATCAGAAGGTGTTTACTGTGATGAATGTTGCTAACCTGGCTGAGCTATCTGCTGGATCAGAAGTGACGATGGAATCCCTGATGGACGCTGGGATTGTTACGTCGAACGATGGGCCATTGAAAATTTTAGGGCATGGTGAACTGGATGTGGCGCTGACGGTTAAAGCAGCGGCATTTACCCAAGGCGCTAAGTCTAAGATCGAGGCGGCTGGCGGTACCTGTGAAATCGTGGCGTAAGCCTCTAGAATGAACGTATATATCAGGTAGCTGTGCTTTAGGTGGTTAGCCTAGGTGCAGCTTACTTTTAATTAGAATCTAAATCAGAATCTAAACTTATGGTTGTCAGTCGAGGAAAGACACCTAGTGCCCAGGAAACGTTTTTGCAGATGGCCCAAGCGGCTGGTCTGCGGGATCGTTTGTTGATTACCCTAGGACTATTGGTGCTGGTACGTTTTGGAATGTATATTCCTGTGCCAGGAATTGATCGTGTCGCTTTCTCACAGCAGGTTGATGCTGGAGGTCTACTGGGATTTCTAGATATCTTTGTGGGTGGTGGTTTATCCCTCCTGGGTATTTTTGCCTTGGGCATTTTGCCCTACATTAATGCCTCTATCATCATGCAGCTGCTGACGGCCGCTATTCCTCAATTGGAGGATCTTCAAAAGAACGAGGGGGAAGCTGGGCGGCGTAAAATTTCCCAAATTACCCGTTATTTAGCAGCGGGTTGGGCTGTATTGCAGAGTACGCTGCTGGCGAGCTTCTTGCTAAGTCCTTTTGCCAATCAACCGGGGGTGGCATTTATTGCTGAAACCGCCATAGCACTGACAGCCGGTTCAATGTTTGTCATGTGGGTGGGGGAGTTAATCACTGAGCGCGGTGTCGGTAATGGCGCATCGCTGCTGATTTTTCTAAATATTGTCTCATCGCTGCCCCGACTGCTGAATAGTGCGGTAGCTGTGGCCCAGTCCCCCACATCCTCGCGTCAAGATGTGGCTGGCATTGTCATTGTCAGCGTGGTTTATTTGGCCATGGTGGTGGGAATTGTGTTTGTTCAAGAGGGCATGCGACGGATCCCGATTGTGTCTGCGCGCCGTCAAGTGGGCCGTAAGCTTTATTTGGAAAAGAGCAACTACCTACCTCTGCGTCTTAACCAAGGTGGTGTGATGCCGATTATCTTTGCTTCGGCCATCCTTGTTCTGCCTCTTCAGGCGGCTCCTTACATTGCCAGTACATTATCGAATCCTGGTGTTTCAAATTTTGTAAATGAATTTTTGAGCCCGGGGTCGATTCCCTACAACCTGATGTACCTGGTGATGATTCTGTTCTTCAGCTACTTTTATGCGTCGTTGGTGGTAGATCCTGAGGATATGTCCCGCAACCTTAAAAAAATGGGGGCTAGTATTCCCGGTGTTCGTCCTGGTAAGGCGACGAGTGACTTCATTGGTAAGGTATTAAATAGGCTGACGTTTTTGGGCGCACTGTTCCTGGGTGTTGTTGCTGTGGTTCCTAGTATGGTGGAAAGCGGTTTGCGCGTAACTGTATTTCAAGGCTTAGGAGCTACATCTTTGCTAATTTTGGTCGGTGTGGCGATTGACACGGCCAAGCAGATTCAAACCTATGTGATTTCCCAACGTTACGAGGGCATGGTGAAAAAATAGTGATCAGAGTAATTTTTTTAGGTCCTCCCGGGGCTGGTAAGGGTACTCAGGCGGCTGTTCTATCTGAAGATTTTGGCGTTCCTCATATTTCTACTGGGGATATTTTGCGTTCAGCGGTGGCGGCTAAAAGTGAGCTGGGCCAAAAAGCTGAATCCTACATGAATGCGGGTGAATTGGTGCCGGATGATTTGATTTTGGATCTCATCCGTGAGCGTCTGGATCAAGAAGATGCTGGCAAGGGATGGATTCTGGATGGGTTCCCTCGGAATGTGAGTCAGGCCAATTTTCTAGATAAGTTGCTGGCGGAGATTGGGCAGCCTTGTGAGTGTGTGCTAAATCTAGACGTGCCCGATAACGTTTTGATCTCACGGTTATTAGGGCGCGGTCGTGAAGATGACAATGAAGAGGTGATTCGTAATCGACTCGTTGTTTATCGCCAGCAGACGGAACCGCTGATCGAGTTCTTTCGTAGTCGCCAGCAGCTGGTGTCGATCAATGGTAATCAGCCGATGGATTCGGTCGCGGCTGACTTGAAACAGGTTTTGCAGCCATAGGATGTGGGCGGATAAATTAATTTGGCCATTTGATTCATGGGTATTCCCACGCCTGGCAAAATTGTATTGTATGTATCATTTGTTACGCTTGTAGCATTGGCTCATATAGGCTAGAACTTTGGACGGA
This sequence comes from Leptothoe sp. PORK10 BA2, assembly GCF_034932105.1. NCBI lineage: Bacteria > Bacillati > Cyanobacteriota > Cyanophyceae > Nodosilineales > Cymatolegaceae > Leptothoe > Leptothoe sp. PORK10 BA2. Next base: position 71,663 of record NZ_JAYGIG010000114.1, read on the forward strand.
TATCACGGTTTTAGGTGATGCCAAAGGGGTAGGTAGATATCCTAAAACATCGGGATATTTACTTTAGGAGCGGCTAGACCTATGGGTCCGTCCGCTATGTATTTGATTGTTTACTGAGTTGAGGAATAGCTACTTGTCTAAGCAAGATTTGATTGAAATGGAAGGGACTGTTACCGAATCTCTTCCGAATGCCATGTTTCGGGTAGATTTGGACAATGGGTTTAACGTATTGGCCCATATCTCAGGCAAAATCCGCCGCAATTACATCAAGATTTTGCCAGGAGATAGGGTGAAGGTTGAGCTTACGCCCTACGACCTGACAAAAGGACGTATTACCTATCGCTTGCGGAAGAAATAAGGGGTAAAAGTTTTTGGAGTGCTGAGTTTTGGCATGACTTCCAGGGCATAACGGTAGCTGTTAGTAACTGTCAGCTGAGGATGATATCTAGGATTGGGGTTGGACTAAAGCGGACGACGTCTGTACAGGGAAGTCCGGTGGTTTCTGATAGAGCTGAGATCCCTTCCCTAGCTTCATTTTCATCCACGCCAAAGGTGTTTAAGGCAATGCCGACAATTTTGGGGGATGTAAATGTTCCGCCTGCGGCGGCGACCGTTTCGTAGAGATGGATTACCTCCTGAATCGGGGGAATGGCAAACTCTGGAAAGTGCTGAATGGATTTCAGGTTAATTTTGTGTACTAGCACTAGGTGTGTTGGTTGGGATCCGCGCAATAGGGGCAATGTGGCGGTGGAGGCAGGATTTAATAGTGAACCCTGGCCTTCGATGTATAGAACGTCATTGTGATCTGCGTGGGCCAGCACCGCTTGCTCAACAGCTCCGGCGGCAAAGTCTACGCGCACGGCATCGAGGGCTATGCCCTCAGCCCCCAGCATCAGAGCGGTTTGCCCTGTGGCGATTAATTGTGAGTTTAATCCCCTGCCTTGGGTGGCTCGGTTCAGCTCAATGCAGGTGGACATTTTGCCAACGGCCATGTCGGTGCCGACGGCCAATACCCGACGGCAGTTGAGGTGGCGGGCTTTGCCGGTGCCGACGGAGAGGTCGCTGGGTTCTTGGCGCATATCCCAAATCCACTGATCGGGATAGCGGGTGGGATCTAGATGCTGGGTGAGGCTGGGATCGGCATTGAAGTAGGTGTGGAGACCGTTCATGATGTTGAGGCCTGCTGCGATCGCAACGCCCACTTCTTCTTTCCAAGGTGCTGGCAACCTTCCGCCGGAGGGCGCTAACCCAATCGCTAGCACATCGGGTTTGTGGGCCAGGGCTGCCTGCATGGTGGCGACAATGGGCACATCGCGGTCAATGCCAGTCAAGTCTTTGATGGATTTCCCGGCACAGGTTTCGTCAATGATGACGGCGATGGGATTCTGGCTGTAGCGCAGCAGTGCTAGGCCGGTTTTACCTTTGGCGCCGGTAATACCGTTGTGGAGCAAAATGGCAATGCGATGGTGGGGTTGGAGATGCATGGTTGTGAACACACGGGTGTTTGAGTTTTGAATGATCAGTGTTGCACCCTAGGGGCCTGCCACAGCTAAAAATTAGGGTTGCCGATCTATAGAAGTCTTACACAGAGATGTTTTTGAAAATGTCCCACCCTCACATTAAGCGGTGACATTGTCCGGGGCAGGTATGGCGTTTAAGTCCCTCCCCCTAGTACGGGATACCCCAATAGGCCCAGGGCTGCACCGGCCAAAATAAGTTTCCAAGCGGTAATTTTGAATTGGATGATGGCAATAAGTGATGCGATCGCAATGGCCACCGCCATCACCGACAGAGGCCACGTGGTCTGACCAAAGCTGGTGTGACCTAGGGGGACTGCCGCCGCCAAAATTGCCCCGACCACCGCCGGTTTAATGCCTTTGAGAAATGCCTGGACCCAAGGGTTGGTCCGGAGGCGCACCAATAGGGGGGCCGCCAGCATGATAAACAAAAACGAGGGTGTAAAAATACCGACAGTCGAGACCAACGCCCCCCAAAACCCCGCCATTTTATACCCCACAAAGGCTGCCGTAAGTACCACTGGACCCGGACTGAGCTGACCGATGGCCACCCCATTGATAAAGTCCTGCGTGGAGAGCCATCCCAACCGTTGGACCAGCTCAAACTCCAGCAATGGAATAATCACCAGCCCACCCCCAAAGATCAGCGTACCTACCTTAAGAAAGAATATAAAGAGGGGCCACCCATGGGCTGTGATCCGTTCGGTGCCCCAAAAACTAGGGTGTACCATCGCCCATAATCCTAAGGGCATAAACCCATGGAGCCTCAGCCCCTTGGGACCGTAAAGCCCCATGCCCAACAGTCCGGCCAGCAAGAATAGAACCGGGGTACTGAGATTGCTAAATGCACTGGCCAAAAACGCCAGACCCATGATGGACCCACCGATCCAAGTGTTAATAGATTTGCGGCCTAGGTTATAGCAAAATCCCAGAATGATCGCCACCATCACAGGGGATAGACCAAAGAATAGGGCCACCAGTTGGGGTAGCTGCTGAAACCGAAAATACGCCCAGCTCAAAACCACCACAATCAAAAATGCGGGGGTAATAAAGGCCAGACCTGCCACCAAAGCCCCTAGCCACCCGCCATGGACATAGCCCGTGTAAATTCCCATTTGCGTAGAAGCTGGGCCAGGCAGCATTTCACACACCGCCAGCCCATCAGTAAACTCATCGGTGCTGAGCCAGCCCCGTTGCTCTACGGCTGCATCATTAATCATGGCGATGTGGGCTTGGGGCCCACCAAAGCCTATAGACCCTAACCTTAGGAACAGCACAGCCAGTTCCTGTAGACGGTTTATCTGGGGATTCATAGAAAAAATCCACTATAGTAGGTTTGTTTGATAGAATAGAATCTATCGATTGGCGATTCACGATAGATTGCTGACAGCTACAACGAGGATTTACCCTGTGATTCATGCGACGCTCCATCAACTCAAGGTGTTTGAAGCAACTGCGCGTCACGGTAGTTTTACCCGTGCAGCTGAAGAACTCTATTTAACCCAGCCAACGGTTTCTATACAAGTCAAGCAGCTTACAAAGGCGGTGGGATTGCCCCTGTTTGAGCAGATTGGCAAGCGGCTTTATCTGACCCAGGCGGGTAAAAAGTTACTGGAAACCTGCCAAGAAATTTTCCAAGGGCTATCCCAGTTTGAAATGTCCATTGCCGACCTTAAGGGCATGAAACAGGGCAAGCTGAGCATCGCCGTGATTACCACAGCTAAGTACTTTGTGCCTCGGTTACTGGGGCCATTTTGCAAGCGTTATCCCGGTATCGACATTTCCCTGAAGGTAACCAACCATCAGAATATTCAAGAGCGGATGCTCTACAACCAGGATGATCTGTTTATCTTTAGCCAACTCCCTAGCCAGCCGGATCTAAAGACTTATCCCTTTTTGGATAATCCGTTAGTGGTGATTGCCCCGACGGACCATCCCTTGGCGGGCAAGCGCAACATCCCGATCGATGTGCTGAATGATGAACCCTTCATTATGCGGGAGCCGGGCTCAGGTACCCGTTCAGCGGTGCAAAAACTGTTTGCGGCCCATAATATTGAGGTCAAGGTGCGCCTGGAGCTGGGGAGTAACGAGGCCATTAAGCAGGGAATTGCAGGTGGTTTGGGGGTTTCGGTCCTATCGCAGCACACGATTATTTCGGAAGGGAGTACGGGGGAATTTGCCATTCTGGACATCAATGGATTTCCCATCCCTCGCCAGTGGTACGTGGGGCATTTAGCGGGCAAGCAACTTTCTGTAGTGGCTGAGAGCTTTTTGAATTACCTGTTGGAGGAAAGTCCGGCCATGGCGAAGCGATTTTTGCCGGGGTTGGGACAGCCGCTGTCGGCCAAAGAAGCGGCCGTAGTGTGACAGGTTCAGACAGCCGCTGTCGGCCAAAGAAGCGGCCGTAGTGTGACAGGTTCAGACAGCCGCTGTCGGCCAAAGAAGCGGCCGTAGTGTGACAGGTTCAGACAGTCGTGTCGACCAAAGAATCGGCCGTAGTGTGATAGGTTCAAGCAGAGTCGTATCGACCAAAGAATCGGCCGTAGTGTGATAGGTTCAAGCAGAGTCGTGCCGACCAAAGAATCGGCCGTAGTGTGACAGGTTCAGGCAGTCGTGTCGAGTAAAGGGACGGCTATAGTTTTTATAAATAAAAGCAGCCGTTTCAAGTAAAGAAGCGGCTGCTTTTTGGTTGATTGTGAATGCTTGGCTGCATTCAACGCGGATTAGGTTAGACCCGATAGCAGCACCAGTCCTAAGACCGCACCAAATACAATCAGGGCATAGAACTGGGCTCGGCCAGTTTCTAGGTATTTAAGGCCCTCACCGGTAATCAGGGTGAGGAAGCCGGTGAGGTTGACAATGCCATCCACCAGCTTGACATCGATGGTTAGAGCGCCTTTGGCCAGCTTACGACTGCCTTGGACAAAGAGAACTTCATAGATGTCGTCGATGTACCACTTATTGAGGGAGAAGTTATAGAGCGGCTTGATCTTGTTTGCGATCGCACTCGGATCTATCGTCTTCGTCACATACATCAACACCGCCAGGGTGATCCCCACCACCGAGATAGCCACGGAGCTGCCAGCCATCACTGCAAACTCATGGAGATCAACTTCTTCGGCCAGTTCAGCCACGGTGACCACTTCCCCAGGAGCCGAAATAAATGCCTCAAAGTAGTTGCCAAATGGGGTGCCCATCAGACCAATCAAAATGGACGGGACCGCCAACAACATCAGCGGCAAGGTCATGGATAGGGGAGACTCATGGGGTTCAGAAGCATGGTGGTGCTCCTCATGGTGCTCATGCTCTTCTTCCGCCGTGGGCATTTCCTGGGTACTCATAGCCCCAGGACCGAGGGACGCTCCCATCCGCTGTAGGTGCTCAATCCGGAGCTGTTCCTTAATGGTCTCGTTAGTACCCTTAAATTCTCCTTCAAAGGTGGAGAGGTACATGCGGAACATATAGAACGCCGTGATCCCAGCAGTTACCCAGCCCACTGCCCAAAGGACAGGACTGACTTGGAAGGTGGAACCCAGGATCTCATCCTTAGACCAGAAACCTGCAAATGGAGGAATCCCAGAAATAGCCAGGGTGCCAATCAAGAACGTAATGCCTGTGGCGGGCATATACTTTCGCAGTCCTCCCATCAGACGCATATCTTGGGCATAGGTGGGATTGTGGCCCACCACCCCTTCCATGCCGTGGATTACAGAGCCAGATCCGAGGAACAGCATGGCCTTGAAGTAGGCATGGGTCATCAGGTGGAACAGGCCCGCACTATAGGCTCCCACCCCCATGGCCATCACCATGTAACCCAGCTGGGACATGGTGGAATAGGCCAGACCTTTCTTGATGTCGTTTTGAGTGATGGCGATGGTGGCCCCCATCATGGCGGTAAAGGCCCCCACATAGGCAATGGTGGTCATCACCAAGGGGATATCTTCAAACACCGGGTACATGCGGCCAATCAGGAATACCCCCGCTGCCACCATGGTCGCTGCGTGGATCAGGGCGGAAATGGGGGTGGGGCCTTCCATGGCATCGGGTAGCCACACATGGAGGGGAAACTGGGCCGACTTGGCCATGGGACCCATGAAGACCAAAATGGCAAACAGGGCGGCTACGCCACCGGGTATACTGCCGACTTCCACCAGGTGGGTCAGCCGTTCGCCCATGATCTCAAAGTTAAAGCTGCCGGTGGCCCAAAACAGGCCGAGCATGCCTAGCAGTAGGCCAAAGTCACCCACACGGTTGGTGACAAATGCTTTTTGACAGGCGTCTGCGGCTGGTTTGCGGTTATACCAAAAACCGATTAGCAGGTAGGAGCACATGCCCACCAGCTCCCAAAATACATAGACCTGTAGCAGGTTGGGGCTGATCACCAGACCCAACATGGAGAAGCTAAACAAACTCAAGTAGGCATAGAACCGGACATAGCCAGGGTCGTGAGCCATGTAGCCATCGGTGTAGACCATCACCAGGAAGGCTACGGTGGTGACAATGACCAGCATCAGTGAGGCCAGGTGGTCGATGGTGTAGCCCATTTGGATGGTGAAATCGCCCGCTGAGGCCCACTCAAACATGTATGAGTAGGGCTCGTGGCCGTTCCACTGGCTCCAGAAAATGCCGAATGACATCACCATCGCTGCCCCAATCAGGGTAACGATAAATACTGAGCTGGGCGTACGCAGCTTGCTAGTGGCGTCGCTATAGCTAATTAGACCCATGCCGACGATGGCTGCCCCTAGGAGTGGCAGTACAGGGATGAGCCATGCATAAGAATAGAGAGCTTCCAAGGATTCCATAATATTTTTATTTGGTTGCCCGTGGTGTTTGGCAAAACCGCCTATATTCTGACACATGGGAGATGGACTAGTTTTCTACTTTGGGGGCACCTTTCTTGCGGAACATTGATTTTTCCTTGAGCAACTGCTCATGGTGAAACGGTGTAATTCAGTCCTACTGAGGACTTCTGGAGGAGCAGGGTTTGATTGGTTTCTGAGTAGATAGTGATCCTGAGAAAAAGGTTATTTTTTGCGACGGACTTTGGGGCTTTCGGTTTTTGTGTGATTTGGGTGTAATCGCGGTCTGATTGGGGTGGGCTTTGGGGCCTTTTGGCGATGGGTATGAATCTGGGGCGATGGTTGGGGCGTGGCTGCCGCTGGTTAGGGGGGCTGATGCTAGTGTTGGGGCTGGCGCTGGCTACGGTATCGCCGGGGGTAGCCCAGCCATCTGACGAGGTGGCCTCATCTGGCGCGATCGCAAATGTGGTGATCGATGGCCGGGTGCTAGTAGAGCTGGGCAGCATTGATGGGTTTACGGCCAAGGAACGAGCAGAGCTTGCTAACCAGGCCCTGGAGCAAGTGTTGGCGGATTCTGTTCGGCAGTCCAGCCCGCCGCCGCCGATTCGGGTGAGGACCCGGCAGCAGGATGGTGTGGTGACGTTGTGGGCCAATGGGCGTCATTTGCTGACGGTAACCAGGGGTGACTTGATGGCCGGGGTGCCGCCCCAGGTGCAGGCGGAACTGTGGGCTAAGCGGTTGCAAGCCGCGTTGGATCGGGCTCAGATAGAACGGCAACCTGCCTATCAGCGGCGGGTGGCCTGGTTGAGTTTGGGGGTGGTGGGCATTGCTATTGCTGTCTGGGCTTTGCTCCATAACGTTCGGCGCTGGCTGTGGCGGTGGCATACCCGCAGTGGCAAAACCTTGCCCCTGTGGATGTTGCCCTCTTTGTTGTTGGCTCAGGTGCTGGTGTGGATGGTCGCTGGGGTTTACCTCTGCGAACTGTTTCCCATTGCCCGGTCGCACCGATATCAGATTTTTCAGTTTTTAGGCCGCACCTTTACTGGCCCCCTATTGGATATTGATGGCCAGGGATATTCCCTGGTGGATGTATTCCGGCTGGTGCTGCTCACCTTGGTCCTGTGGATTGGGGTGAGAATTGTTACTTCGGTGGTGAAGTCGCGGTTTTTGCAGGCGGCTATTCCGGATCGGGGGGTGCAGGATGCGATCGCAACCCTCATGCAGGTCGGTCTGACAGGTCTTGGCCTTTTCCTGATTTTGCAGGTGTTGGGCATTGACCTCAGCGCCTTAGCAATTCTGGCCAGTGTGGTCGGTGTGGGTGTGGGCTTTGGCCTGCAAAAGATCGCCAACGATATTGTCAGCGGCTGGGTGATGCTCTTCGAGCGTTCGATTCAGGTGGGGGATTTTATTAATCTGGGGGATTTGGCTGGGACGGTGGAACGCATCGGCGCGCGCAGTACGGAAATTCGTACCCTGGATCGGGTGTCGATCATCGTGCCCAATGGGGATCTGCTGGCGAATAAGGTGATCAACTGGAGCCATGGTAATCCGGTGTCCCAGGTGCATTTGCCCTTGGGGGTGGCCTACGGTTCCGATATTCGCCAGGTGCATACGGCGGTGATGGAGGTGGCGGGTGCTCACCCTAGTGTGTTGCAATATCCCCGGCCTCGGCTGCGGTTTCTTGGTTTTGGTGATAGTTCCCTGGATTTTGATGTGCTGGTGTGGATTCGGGACCCACGGCTGCAGTTTGATCTAAAAAGCGATCTTTACTACATGCTGGAGGCGCATTTTCGGCGGCACCACATTGAGATTCCATTTCCCCAGCAGGATTTGAATATTCGGTCGCTCCAGGTTGATCCGGTTGTCTGGACCCAGGGGATACAGCAGGCAGAGGGCGGGCGGCAAAAGCCAGAAAAAACAGCTGGGCTCGGGTCTAGTGGGCTAATGCCTAATGATCTGTTGGCGGATGTGCGGGACTATTCGAGTTTGTTGGAGAGTCATCAGCGGTTGCAGGATGCGGTGCTGGAGCGACTGGTGAAACAGATGCGGTCGGCCGGTGGGGTGGATATTCAGGATCGGCGGTTTCGGTTAACGGTGTATCAGCATTGTTTTGTGGGGAGTGAGGTGGTGACGTGGCTGGCTAAGACGCAGAATGCGACGCGGGAGGCAGCGGTGAGGATTGGTCAGTCGCTGGTGGAGAAGGGGGTGTTTCACCATGTGACGGATGAGCATCCGTTTAAGGATGAGTATTTGTTTTATCGGTTTTATGAGGATGAACTGTAGGAGGAGTCTATTTCCTGGCGTTGCTGATTCCAGATATGAACCGAGCGCTGTAGGTATTAGAGCCTTGTTCAAATTTTTGCCAAGTCATGCCCCGATTCAGCAACGCCTATTGCCTTAGGGTTCACGGCGGATGTGGTCGCCGGTTAGGTTGGTGCGATAGATGTAGGTTTCATTGGTGGCGGTATCTATGGCTTCGACTTGCCAGCCTTCGGTGAGGGCGGCGAGGCAGCTTTCGGCGGGGCCGCCGAGGCCGAGGCAGCCGTCGGACCAAGTTTGGCGGCTGGAGTTTTGGATGGTGATTTGGTTGGTGGGGACGCCGAGGTGGTTGGCGAGGTCGGTGCGGATTTGGGTGGGGATGTTGTTGGGTAGGGTGTCTGGGGGTAAGTCGGCCATCGGCGGGTTGGGAACGGGCTCGGGTGGTTGGGGTTGGAGGGTGCAGCTGAGGAGGAGTGGAACGCTCAGCAATAGTAGGGGGATAAAGCGCATGGTTAGACCTCTTGAAGTGGATGGGTCTACTCTAGCTTTGGGGGTTGGGGCGGAGGGGTTGGTTACGATTTTTGAGACGATGAGCTTTTGGTAGTTTGTCTATTGCTGTACCAAAAACTTGGCGTGATCCCTCTGGGGTAGCGGGTTTAATCTATTTCTCCAGCTAGTCTAAGTGCTTCGGTGATGATTGATTGACTCAGCCACATTCCCTGTTTCTGTAATGAATCTAATATGGGCTGAATCGTGGGAATCAGCTTTTGTTGCTTGGCTTTTATCAAGACACCAAGGGTGCCTGTGTATTTGAGTTTGTAGAGACTGGCGATTTTTGCACTGCGGTTGGGGTAAAAACTTGCCCATATAGCTTTGGCAAGAGATCTAGCTGGCATGCTTGGTGTAAGTAAAGCAGTGGCGAGGTGTTGACGATAACAATTGGCTTAGGCATTGCTAACGTCTTGGGCAAGTTGCTGAGGTGTTAGGTCGAAGGGGGAAACTTGGTATTGGCCGATGGTTATTAAAAATAAAACCCGTGATAGTCCTGCTAGCTGGGCTGCCCGACCAGAGGATAGCTTGCCGAGTTCAAATAGCTTGATGGCGGCCATCAGGCACAGTTGCTGATGGATGGTTTGTTTGGTTTCTTTGAGGCTGATGAGGACTTCATCAGGGACTTCGATTTGGATGAGGCTCATGGGCCATTAGGATAGTTGTTAGTGTCTAGCTTAGCTCAGTGGGATTAATGAGGTCTGAGAAGCGTGGGTCGTGGTGGAGGGGGGCAAAGTCTTCGTCATCAGCAATTTCAGCTTTGCGAGCTTGGTCTAATTGAATAGATTTTTCTAAATAATCAAGGGCTTGATTTGGATTGTCACCGAGCAGAAAATACAACGCCATGCTTTCCAGAGCTGTGGTGTTTTCAGGATTCAGTTCAAGGGCTTTATCTAGACTCTTCTTTGCCTCAGAAAGTTGATCCAACTTAAGATATGAATAACCTTGACCAATCCATGCATAGTCATTATCAGGTTTGGCTTTCAAAATCTCGCCACAGTTCGAAAGTGCTTCATGATATTTTTTAGCCCCGATCAAGGCAAAACCTTTCAAGATTAAAACCTCTGGGACAGGAGATGTATAGGTTGAAGCCTGATCAAAACTTAAGATCGCTTCCTCATAAAATTCTAGAGAAAGTAGGGATATACCTTTGCCATAGAGCGCTTCGTGTAGGTCCGGTTTGATGGCTAACGCCGCGTCATAGGCCAGGATCGCGTCCTCGTAGCGGCCCATATTAGCCAACGAATTGCCCTTGTTATAGAGCGCTTCGTGTAGGTCCGGTTTGATAGCTAACGCCGCGTCATAGGCCAGGATCGCGTCCTCGTAGCGGCCCATATTAGCCAACGAATTGCCCTTGTTAGAGAGCGCTTCGTGTTTGTCCGGTTTGATGGCTAACGCCGCGTCATAGGCCAGGATCGCGTCCTCGTAGCGGCCCATATTATCCAACGATATGCCCTTGTTATAGAGCGCTTCGTGTTTGTCCGGTTTGATGGCTAACGCCGCGTCATAGGCCTGGATCGCGTCCTCGTAGCGGCCCATATTAGCCAACGAATTGCCCTTGTTAGAGAGCGCTGCGTGTTTGTCCGGTTTGATGGCTAACGCCGCGTCATAGGCCTGGATCGCGTCCTCGTCGCGGCCATCAGCAGCATAAATATTGCCTTGTTCAAACCTTAAACTCGCAACTTCCTCATCTTCAAGACTTCCCTCAGAAACCAGATCATTAATTTCAAAAATACGCTCCCGCCGCTGGGCAGAGGACCAACTGAGATACTCTTCATAATCTCCTTCTTGCAAAATTTGCTGCGATTTTTGTTGTATCTCTGCATCGGGTGACACAAACTCCCACACCCCAGCCCGCCAATCAAAAAAGTCAGGAGCCTTCCGCACCAGATACTTAATTGCATAGCGCGGCACTAAAAAGACAAAACATAGGGGAAACGTTTCCTTCAAAATCTCCCGTTGCAAATTTAGCTGCCCCAACAAGCGCGGAATCTTGTCCTCAGCATAAAAGTCTTGGGCCGTATAGGTGCGTTCTGGTCCCGGCTCCATATAGTCAATTAACGACTTCTCTAAACCCGTAATAAACAAAACGTCAGTTTGGTCAATATCCGGCTCCGCTTGCAACAATTGATATAAATCCGTCACCGATTTATCCAATGCCAGCCGATTAAATCGCTTGCCACCAATATCTTTCTTTATACGCTTTAGCAGCCGTTCCCCCTCAGCTGGAGAACATTGCAAAAATAGCAGCCCAAACCCCTTAGCCCAGCGAATTGACCGTAGCAGTGCTGAATATTCTTGGTCCACCGAAGGCTCTAGGTCTTTATCCCAATCCCCATCCCATTCAGACTCGTCTATTGTGCTACTTTCAGGTTCCTTGATGAACTTAGAAGTCAAGCGTCGCCAAACTGTTGATAACAACGAATTACCGTTCTGCATAATTCTATAGATCTCCCAATGCAGACTTAAATTCTTTCACGCCCCGCAATAAGGGATGTACATCTCGCCAACAAACAATCTCGTTGTCATCGTCCAGATAGCGATATTCCAAAATGCAGCGGTTAAACAACAGATTACGATGGGCCTGATCGTTCAAAATCTCTTTCGTTTTATGAACTGTAGCTAACAGCGCCCACTGATCATCATTCACCGTATTGCGATACACATTGCGCGCTTTAGTGACGGCTAACCGTGCTGCCCGTTTAGTAATGGGCAACCTATCACTTTGCTTGATCGCTTCCTGGGCCATCTGCATCAGATTACGCATGTGGCCACCGCTCATCAAACACATCTGGTCCAGTGTTTCCGGGTCATCAAACACATCCCCCACCAGCTGCGTCGTATTCGCCAAGCCATTGTCATCAAACACCCGCTGCCGCACGAGATCCCGCATCACTGCCAGACCAGGCTCACAAACCGTGCCATCTTGGTGCCGCACCATCACCATGGGTAGCACCGGAATCTCCGCATCATAGATATCCCGCAAATCTGCCCCACGCTTGGAATACACCAAGGAAATCGGCACCGTATAAATCACATGGCAACCCAGCATCTTTAGCTGTTCGCTGCGGTCCACAAAAATTTGCTCATGGTTGCTGGATTCATTCTCTCGCTTAATCGGCGGAATCCGGTCCAGACTGTCCACAATCAATACCAACTTATCGGTGGTCTGCTGGGGCGTTTGCTGCATCGCCTCAGTAATAAAAGCATTGAGCGCATTAATCAAAGACGGCGTATGGGGCTCCACAATTTTACGAATCTGAGCACGAGCCGTTGGGCTTACCTTGAGGGTGGTGGTCAGCTTCGTGAAAGGTACGTCTACGCCAATTTCATCCCCCAAGGCCACTTCACTTTGCAAGGCATCTATTAGCTCTGTCTTGCGCGATCTCAACCAGCTTTTAATCGGTGTTTCGTCACCTTTCAGGGCGTTTAACAAATTGCGGGTACAGGCCAGCAAAATATCCGTATACTGCACATCTTCGGGGTCAATGTCCGCTTCTTCCGCCGCGAAGTAAACTACCTGATACCCCTTTTCGACCAAACTTGCCTGCAGGCGTAGTAACTCGGTGGATTTGCCCGCCCCCCGATGTCCCGTATACAGCTGATGGGTAATGCGGTCGGCATAGGTAATCTGCCGACCCACATCGATTAAAATGTCCTCCTCGCCCCGCACCTGGCTACAGTTCACATACACCGGATCTCCCGCTTGCAACGGCTCAAACGGATCAAAGGAGTTGTAGATATTCTTCAGGATTTCAAAATCGGTCGGCATAGTATCCCAGACGTGGCAAAGTCTTGAGTTAGAGCAGATTACCCGGAGGTTGGGTGGAGCTAGCTTAACCTATATTTCTGATCCTAACCCCATTGGCGAAACCCAACAATCCTGATGGTTTTATGCCTGATGAAACCTATGGCGATTGAGGTGGCAACCCCTATATGAAATTCGGATAATGGGGCGAAAAATCTTGGCTGTTGGGTTTCATGGTCTGGGGGGCCAAAAATGCTGGAATTTAGGCGCAAATCTAACCCAATCTACGGGGCACTCGGCATTCTGGCTGTGGCGATTATTTATCACGTTTCGCCCATTGACTGAGTACAAATGTGCCCGTATTCTTTTCTATCAAGCCGCGCTCGGTGCGGTGATCATACAGAACTCAATCTTTGGCACCGTTGGTGAGTGCGGCAACACCCAACCAACGGCTAACCCCCGCTGATCCAGACAGTCGGAGGCTTTGGTTATGGTACCTTAGCTGTCCCGATGTGCCTATTTCGGGGCAGCTAAGGAGCGAGTTCTGGCTTCCTTGTCCTGTTCTAGTAGGAAACCAGAACCATGCCCGTTACCACTCAACTGCCGTCTGTCCTCCAGACCGCAGCCCTGTCCGCAGTGCCATCCACCGCAGCACCGTCCGCCTTCCTCGAGGACGTGCCTGCCCCCGTCGTCCTACCCGCCATCCCAGCGACCACTTCCCCTTTTCAACCCGACAAAGTCCGCCATCTCATCTTCGGCACCCTCGCCGCCATCCAGCTCACCATCAAGGAGTTGCATAAACGCGGCTACGCCGAACCCAACGACTGGAGCCAGCCTCTGCCCACCGGACGCCCCGGTGAAGTGATGGCTATTTTGACCAAACGGGTTGAGGAACTCCCCCAACCGTAGGTTGGCGTTGAGCCCCGCAAAAACCCACTAATCTGACCCCCTAGGGCACCCACCAGGGTGCCCCTACTCTTCTTCATCTGCGCCTTCTAGGGCAGCCATCAAAGGACTTTTGGCCAGGTCAAATAGCTCGTCTAAAGTCTCCCGTGCCTGGTCTAGTTCGCTGCTGGATAGGCGTCCAGTCTCGGCATCGTTGACCACGAGTGAGCCCTGCTGTCCGGCTCCTTTTTCGGTGGCGGTGACGGTGAGGATGCCGTTGATGTCAAAGTCGAAGGTGACTTCTACTTGGATAGCGCCTGCGGGTTTGGGGGGTAAGCCTTCAATCATAAAGGAGCCGAGGGGAACGTTTTCTTTGGCGATGGCATTTTCCCCCTGAAATACCTCCACCTCCACCTTTTCCTGCCCATCGCTGCCGGTGGAATACACCTCAGAGCGCGATGTTGGAATCACCGTATTGCGCGGAATAATTGTGCTAAACATCCCCGGTATCGGTATGCCCATGCCCACATCCATCATGGCGGCAATGCCCAGGGAATGGGGTACCACATCCACCAAAATCGACCCGATCTCGGCTCCAGACAACACCCCTGCCTGGACTGCCGCTCCCATGGCCACACACAGGTCCGGCTCAAAACTACTCAGGGGCACCCCCGGCAAATGGTTTTGCACCAGTCGTTGCACCAAAGGAATTCGTGTCGAGCCTCCTACCAACACAATGCGGTCGAGGTCGTCGCCCTTCATGGAGGCATCACTCAGGGCGCGATCAATTGCTTCTAATGTCCCCTTGAGCATGGGGGTAATCAAATGCTCAAAATCTTCTCGGGCTACTTCTGTTTCTAAGTGCAGGGCCGTACTCCCCCGACTCACCAAAAATGGCTCTCGCACTGCCACAAACCCATGGTCGCTCAGTTCAATTTTTGCGGCTTCTGCCGCCCGTAGCAGCCGGGCTTCAACCGCAGCATCGTCGGGGAGCTGCTCACCATGGATCTGCTGAAACTTATCGCTCAAGTAACGCTGTAGCTGCCGGTCAAAGTCATCCCCACCGAGGCGATTGTTGCCATGGCTGGCCAGCACCTCCGTCACATCCCCGGCAATGTCTACAATCGATACGTCAAAGGTGCCTCCACCCAGGTCGTACACCAAAACAGTTTCTCCCTCTTCGCTGCGGTTATCAAAAACCAGGGCAGCGGCGGTGGGTTCATTCAAGATTTGCAACACTTCGAGCCCCGCAATCTCTCCGGCTTCTTTTGTCGCCTGACGCTGGGCATCGGTAAAGTAAGCGGGTACCGTAATCACCGCCTGGGTCACCGGCTCTTCTAGCACCGTTTCTGCCTGTTGCTTTAGGGTTCGCAAAATCATGGCCGAAATGGCCTGGGGCGAATAGGTTTGACCGCCAAGGGTAGCCTCAAAGTCCGTTCCCATCTGTCGCTTGATGGATTTGATGGTCCGCTCTGGGGCAGAGGCGTATTGACGTAGCGCATAGGCCCCCACCAGTAAAGTGCCATCACTATCCAACCCCACACAGGAAGGCAGCAGCAGCTCATCATCCCCATCGGGGATCACCCAAGGTTGACCCCCGTCCAAGGCGGCAACAACCGAATTAGTCGTACCCAGATCAATGCCAATAATAGCCATAGTACAAATAAATCCCCGATCAGTAAAAAAACTTGTAGGGGCTGTGCCTTGTACCAGCCCTAGCAGCCTGCACCAGCCCTGACAACCGGCGCTATCCGTCAGAATTTTACAACGAAGAAGACGTTAAAGACGCCGAAGACGCCTGATCGGTAGCCTCAGCGACAATCACCTGGGCCTCCCTCAAGACCCGATCCTGCCACCTATACCCCTTGATAATTTCTTTAATTACCGTATTGGCTGGCTGCGCTGCACTGGGTTCTCGCCCGATGGCACTCATCTCCCTAGGATCAAAGGGATGCCCCAAGGTTTCTATGGGGGTAACTGCCTGACGCTCCAATATTTCTAGCAGCGACTGACGAATGAGGAATACGCCTTCGTAGGCGCTTTCTACCGTAGAGCTGAGTTCAGCCGTGGGGAGTGGGGAGTGATGGTTAGCCCCAGGGCGAGTGACCCACCAGCTAATCAACGTTTGCCACCAACCCTCCGAGGTAGCCTGCTCCGCTGCTGCTTGTTGAATCTGACACTGCTGCTGTGCCTGCTGCCAATGGCTACAGGCGCGATCTAAATCGTCCAAAACGGGTAACAGCTCCAGAAAAATCTGGGATTGCTGCTTTTGGAGCTGACGCCGCTGGGCGATGCGATCGCGAGGAGACTGGGTCATTAGAATTCTTTCTAGAAGTTAAATTAAAAGGTTAGACGGGTGAGAGTTTTTAGGTCAATCTGAACAGCGGCAGTGGCCTGTTCTCTGAGGGTAGCCAGGGTTTGGGGGGCAAAGCTAGCCTCTAACGGTTTGCGCTTAAAAAAATCCTCCACGGTGGCGGTACTGCCTTGGCGCAGGGCATCGTAGGCAGCGCGGATAGCCTTGAATTCCTGGGGGTGGGTATGGGCTGGAAATTGTTTGAGTTTGGCGTGGTAGGCCCGTTTAATGTCTTTGGGGCTGGCATCTGGGGCAATGCCTAACTGTTCAAAAGGGGTGCTCATAGGACAGGGTGCAGGGTGAGAGAGCTTGAAAATAGGGAGTAACCGGGGGAGTCATCCTAGGCTAGGGCTAGAAATATGCCTGGTAGATTGGCTGGCCAGTCTATCAAGATCGTTTAGATCGTTTGGACTTTTTAGTTTTTCTTGCCCCCGGTAGCGGCCTAAAAAAGTCATCCTCAAATCCGTCTGACTCGTCTTCAAACCCTCCAAACATGGGCAGGGGAAATCCGCCGCCGCCAGGAAGATTGCCGAATGGTCCCCCAGGCGGCATCGCTTCTCCCATTTCGGCGGCTAGCATTTGTAAGATCATCTGCTCCATTAACTCAGGGGGAATCTCGTCGCCAAACTGGGCCTGGGCCATTTTGGTGATCATATCTACCATGTCCTGCATGGAAGGGGGGCGACCGGAGCGGCCCAGGCCTGACATGGCAGAGCGGGTCATGGCCTGGGACTGGAGCCATTCTTCATCGCGATAGGCGTCTAAGGCATCGGTTTGCTGGAGTCGACGGGCAAGGTCAAACCCCTGATCGAAAAATTTCTGATACTCGCGGGTTTGATAGGGGTAGAGGGTGGCTTTAGCGATCAGCAGTAGGGGGTTCTGGGGTTCTTTGGCCAGGGCCTGGTCTATCCATGGCAGCAGCACAGGAGTGGTGACAAACCAGCGTACATTGAGCTGGAGCTGGGCGATGGCCTGGTAGGGCTGGGCCGTAGACCGGAGATAGCTCTCAATGGGTGGAGTCAGGCGCTCGGCTTTAGTTTCTTTCACCGCTAGGTATACCAGGTTAGCGATGCGGGCCTCGGGCTGCGCATCGATTAGGCTAATCAGCTGGGCCTGATAACGGCTTTCCAGGGCAGCGACCCCTTTTTTGCGTTTGGCATAGATGGCTATCACCAAACAGATGGCCTGGAGCACGGGCACCTGCTGGGCTGGGCTGAGGGGGGCTAGTAGCGCCTCCCATTTGTCGGCGGCTTCGGTTTGGTCAAAGGTCACCCGCTGGTCTTTGTTGGGCGTATCGGTCACCGCATCGACAAAGATCTTGAGGGCACGGCTGGGAAAATCTTTACGGTCTAGATTCCCCGTGGCATCCTGCAGCATAAAGAAGAGACGGTAGGTAAAGATCTCCTGCCAGCGGGGAATATCTGGTTCGGTGTCCAGGTCTCCGAAGGCTTTTCCATACTCACGGCGAATTTGTTTGAGGGTGGCGGTATCCCCGGTTTTTTCTAGACAGTCAGTCAGTGTTTCATAGATATTGACAAAATCAGAGCCTCCCTTGAGGGCCTGGGTGAGGAGGGGAATAGCCTGCTGATAGTGCTTACGGTTTGCGGCTAGTAACCCTTGACGACCCACAACAGGGGCGGCATCTGGATTTAGTTTGATGGCTGCCTTGAGGGCTTGTTCGGCCTGGCCGATTTTTTTGAGGTTAATTAAATGATCGCAGGTCCAGCAGTGGAGCTGGGTCAAGATGGCCCGCCGCTGCTGATCGCTCCAGATAGTCTGGGTTTCTACCCATTGAATTAACTGTTTGATCAGGCCCATGGCCGCTTGTTCGGAGCCATTTTCAAACATGGCCTGACGCAGATGGATCGCTATTTGTGGATCCTTGAGGGTGGGGGTGACCAGACGGGACCAGAATTTTTCGGCACAGTGGGGCTCATCCGTTCTCATCGCGTCTGCACCAGCCAAGGTCATCAGCGGGTCGTGCAGCTCCTGCAGGAGGGGGAAATCATCGAGGGTCTCCTTGAGGATATTTAGAAACAGGTGGGCCGCGTCATGGACTTCGTCCTCGTCGATCATGCGCAGGGTTTCTAACACCATTACCGCTCGTTTTTGGGCTGGTGGGAGGGCGTCCAGGGGAATATGCTCTGAAAAATCATCACTAAAGGTATGGGCCAGCTGCACCAGGGCAAGACGCACGATAGCCGGATGTTTGTCCCGCTTTGGGGTCAAATTTGACAGGGGCGAATAGCCAAAGGTCGGACGGCTCAGCCCTAGGGGTTGCTCTAAACCGCTCCACTGGTCTGTTTGCTGTTTGGTATAAATCGTCCAGGCAGAGGACCAATCTCCTGGGGTGATGTGATTACCCATTTTTTTGAAATGGGTCAGGGCGTCTGCGGGGGACTTTTGGTGTAGCGATAGCACCCCCCGTGCCCAGTGGAGCTGGGCGGCATAGAAGCGATGTTTTTTGGCTTCGATCAGCTCTGCCAAGGTGTCTAGGCGATCGTTGAGTACTAGCAGCTTGAGATAGCATCCCCCTTGCTGCTTGTGTAATTGGTTGGTTTCAAACGCCGTTTGGATTAGGTCTAAGGCGGCTTGGGGCTGTTCTTGTTCGACTAAGCTTTTGGCTAACCAATAGTAGGCTTCTCCTTTCTCGCCGACCGCCCCTAGTTCCATGGCTTGGCGCAGGGTTTTTTCGGCTTTACGGTAGGCCCCTTGCTTGCTATCGTCGATGCCCCAAGCGAGCAAGATATCAGCTTCACTGAGGCTGATATCGCTGGCCTGATTGATTTTCTGGGCCTGTTTTAGCTTTGTCAGGGCTTGCTGATAGAGGCCCTGGTCGTAACATTGGTTAATTTGGTCACCTAATGACGGTTTCGAGAGATTCGATAACTGTCTGAAGGAACGCTTAGAATCGCGTCTTCCCATGGGCGACCTCCTAATGCAAGTGGATTTTACTAGCCTAGTAGATTGGATTCCGTAGGGGAGGCTTTGTAAGCTCCTTTTAAGTTTTTGTGATGAAGTTTTGAAAAGCTGTTGATGTGGTGATTGTCAGGTGATGGTCACCTACTGGCCCAGTTCTATTCTTTCTTCGGGGGATGCTATGACGATACCGATCACTCCAACCGGTGAGGCAGATCTTACCGTTTGATGACATCTCCCCAGATTAAAGTGCCTTGATCTGGATCCTATTGTTCCTGGCTAGAGAACAGTTTGGTAACTGGTCCCCAGTAGACGGTGGTGACCCCGCCTCTAACAACGGAATAACAACATTTCCACCTGTGCCGCTTAGAAGAATGGCCTCTGTTTCGTATGGTTTCAAGAACAGATCGCTAGGGTCTAGTTAATGCCGCTGGGTGCTATCTATAGGTTCTCCTCGCAGAGCCTTCGAACTTCTATCTTATTAGTCAAGACCGTTAGTCAAGACAATTTAGTCAAGACCGTTAGTCAAGACAATTCCTTATTTAGTCAAGACATTTAGTCAAGACAGTTCCCATATATGTCGGCGTCAAATTCTTATCTTTGTATAAGTGTGACGCTCAGAAAGCTTAGTGTATCAGGACATTTGCCATGTCAGAATCAGGTGTGTTTATATCCGCAGCGGCATGTAATTACTCTTTCGTTGTCACCCTCAGGATGCACACAAAGTAATGGCTGCAAAATCCATAGGCTTACCATCAGGCCTAATAGACGATATTGATCTGATTATTCGTCAAGATGTGCGGGAGTTAATCGACCGCATTGATCAGGGGCTGGCGTCTGAGCATCTATCCAAATCTGCCTATCGCGAGTTGGGTAAGTTGCTAGAGCAAGTGCCCCATCTAGAACTGACCAATGACCAAATGCTCATGCCCATGATGCAGCTGGCGGTGAGTTTGTTGTTACCGACAGAGGCAACGCCTCAAAAGGACCAATCCCCGGCTATGTCCATGGCCGAACGGGTGTCCTTGGCGCGGGATATTCGTAGACGCGTCGCCCGTGAGATTCGGATTTATCGCAATCCGCTGGTGGCGGTGCTGAGCGCTGGGGGCTCTCCGGCTGCGCAGTTAATATCAGGTCTCACCTGGTTCACTATCACCATTATGGTGCTGATTGGGGGTAGTACCGCTGCCCGGATGTTTTGGGCCAATCAATATGAAACTGGCTATCAACATGGCATTAACCATGCCCAGCCAGTGGCTGAGCCGATTGCTGAACCGCCGGAAGGCCCTATCGACGCTGATCCGATTGTGGTCGAAGGCGAACGGTCGGGGGCCACTACCATTGTGGAGGGTGAAACCCAAGGGTCCCAGGTGGAGCTGTTTTCGTCCCAGGAATGGCAATATATTCAGCTGGTGCTGGCGGCTGGCGGATTGGGCAGTATTGTGAGCGTGATGTTGCGATCGCGCAAGCTAGAAAACCGCAACCGCTCCCAGTCGGTGATTCCCTTCTTTATTGGTTTCTTTAAGCCAGTGGTGGGGACGGCCTTTAGCCTTTTGGCTGTGGCCCTGATTGAGTCGGAGGTGGTGATAGTGTCTGGGTTTAACCCCACTGAGACTGAAACCCAGTCGAAGTATTTGTACTTTGCGATCGCATTTATCGCCGGATTTAGCGAAGTACTCGTACCCGACTTCCTCGCCCGCACCGAAAAAACGATTACATCTAGTGAGAGTAACAAAAAGGATGATCTCTCCTAGGTAGCTTCGGATTATGTAGAACGGCTCCGTAAAGAGGACTACGGAGCCGTTCTGCATTGTCGCTTGTGCACGTTTGATGTTGTATCAGCAGTCTTGTTGTTCCTTATTCTCCCATGCTAAAGCCTACTATTCTGAGTCTATTGATATTGAGCACTCTCCTGGCCACCCAGGCCCAGGCGTCTCATCGCTATGGTGCGATCGCCATATCGCGCTCCGGTGATTGGGGTGTGGCGGCCAATTACTTATCAGTCACCAATGCCGAGCGAGAAGCTCTCCGCAGCTGTGGTGATGTCAACTGTTCCATCCGAGTCTCATTTCGTGGTTGTGGTGCCGTCGCAGAATACAATCGCAGCCTAGCCTGGGGCGTGGCTGCGACCTTGACCCGCGCTAGGGTAGAGGCTCTAAGCGTCTTAGAAAACAAAGGTAAGATTCTGGCGGAAGTGTGTAATCGAGACGATTGATTGGCTAGCTTCCATCAAGTGCAGTTGGGTTTACAGACGAAGGGGCAACGATAGAAATTATCGTTGCCCCTTCGTCTGTAAATATTGGGAAGGTCATGTTTACTGGTTACCAAGGCATTTTCTACCAGGGGGTTACTTCTGCAGGTGGACGGCCAGCTGTTTGTCTGAGGCAGCAAACCGACCTGTTGGTAACGATAAAGATTCTGCCATCACTTTTTTGTCTGCGGTTACCTTGGTCAAATTTATTTCTTTTATTTCTGAATTACTAACTTTAGTTACTTTTTGAAACGGGGATTCTGCTAAACAACATGACGTCCATTCAGAGCGAACTGGCACCGTAAACTGTGAACATTCCCCTCCGCGACGACCGACAGGTGTATAAAATCGGCAAGCGCCACATCGTGCAGTCTCATTTTTTTTAATGTTCATGAAAAAAAATCAAGAGAATCAGGGCAAGAAGCATTTCTTTTGACATTGTGAATTAGTTTCTAAGGAAAAACTTGTATCGCAAAAAAGTTAGAAGCTTGATACATCAAGCCTTGGAAGTCCATCAGGTCGGTGATCCCAATTAATGTTTTCTTTATATTCTATTTAAATAAATCAATAATTTTTTTGTTTGACGGGGATCGCCTTTGGGTAGGTGATCCCCAAGGATGATTTGGATTAGCAAATAGTCAGAATCTTGGAGGTCAGCTGGGGCTAAAAGTGGTAATTATTTTCGATGAAGTTCAATAAAAACTTCATGATTTATTTCCAGGTTTTGACAATGCATAGGGCACACATGGTCCACCTCGCGATTTCTCCCGGTGGACAGGCGCATTGACATTCTGGGCAAGTTTCTTGGGACTTTTGCTGCATTTTTTTTCGGGTTACCCAAAGGGCATAGGCTTCTTCTGGGGTTTTGGCCTGGTCTGGGGCGGCTGTTCCCTGAATTTTGGCTTGCCTTGGTGCCCCGGTTGGTCCCATATAGCTGGGGTGGTTTTTCACCCAGTCACTATCGGGTTGAGTTATGCGGACGGGTTTATCGTGCCATTTAGCACTGGAAAAGCGGATGTCCTCTAGCGGGAGGGCGAGGAGACGATTGAGCTGATGGAGGACGCGCCGCCGCTCTAGGGTGAGGGTCTGTACCCAGGAGGCATTGGCCACGGTGACGTAAAGGACGTGGCGCTGAATGCTGGCGGGCTTGGTTTGGCGGGCCACCACGTAGCCCACCGCCTTGGGCCAATAGTCCACCACTTGGCTAAACTGTCGTCGGGCTTGCCAGCCTGGTTGACTTTCAATGTCCGTAATCAGTGACTGCAATCCAGAAAGACCCATTTCGACCTCAGTTTTAATGGTTGAGTTTTAATTGTTGATTTAACCCTAACAACCTTTGACTAACGTGCTAACGTATGGGCTATCATCGGCCAAATGTTCGTTTTTGGTTGTTGTTGGTTTAGGCGAATGCACCGCTCTGAACCCATGCTGCTATGACGGGTTTTTGTAGGTTAAACCATCCCGAGGGTTAGCAGCGTCAACGGTTATCATCTACCTACATCGGCCAATTTTGCACCTGTTATTTTAGCTGTGTCCCATGGCTTCTTCCCCCTCCAGCCCATCGGCTGCCATGCCACCCCGATCTGGTTCAGGATCTACCCCCGACATTGATCCTCAGCTAGAGAATGTTTTGCGAAATCTTAACGTTAACCTCGAGGACGAACTGATTCGCTATCGGCGTCAGCGTCATGGTCAGGTGCCGCCACCGCCACCGCCACGGCGCATGGCCCAACGCCACACCATTGATCTGATCTCTGTGCCAGCTACGGCGGCAGGGTCATCAGGGGGGGCATCACAGGGTAACGATGTAACTACACCTTCGGTTCCGTCTGGCCAGCGACCGACGCCACCTCCACCCAATCCATCTGGCCAGCGACCGACGCCACCTCCGGTTCCACCCAATCCATTTCTAGATCAGGCTGAGTCAGGGACGGATCTGGATTTGCCTGACATGGACCTAGGGAGCGCCGATGCCGAGCCAACCTCAGAGCTAGATAGTCTGATGGCTGAGATCGCGCAGGCTGAAGCCGAGGCCAATATGGCCCTGCCGGTCCATGCTAATGACTTACCGACTGAAGGGTATTTGGAGTCGTCGGAAGAGTTGCTGAAAAGCATGGCCGAGGACCAGGTAGAACCCGATTCCATGCCGGAACCCTATTCCCCCGAGCGGAAGAATAACGGGTTACTA
Organism: Leptothoe sp. PORK10 BA2; assembly: GCF_034932105.1. Taxonomy (NCBI): domain Bacteria; kingdom Bacillati; phylum Cyanobacteriota; class Cyanophyceae; order Nodosilineales; family Cymatolegaceae; genus Leptothoe; species Leptothoe sp. PORK10 BA2. Next base: position 95,134 of record NZ_JAYGIG010000114.1, read on the forward strand.
AAGATGGCTGGTTTGATTTTGGTGTTGCTCGGTGGTGTGGGGGTGGGGTTTGCCATTACCTACCCATCCCAGTTACAAAAGTTGCGATCGCAATTTTGGCCCGCCGGTACCGAACTACCCGATGCCGCTACACCCGAAACACCGGCTGGAGAAGGGGCCGAGGTGCCCCCCACGGCTACTGATACCGCTCCTGGGGCCACTGCAACCGCTCCAGAGGTTAACCCCGACGGCTACAAACCCCCAGGTCCCGATCTTTCTACCCGAGAGTTTAAAGAACTGGATCTAGAAAGTTTAAGCACCTTGGATGTTGATGACGGCAGTGCTACTGCACCCACAATTCCACCGCTGACCAATCCAGCCCAAACCCCCATTCCGGCTGCGACGCCCACCCCAGCGGGCCAGCCTGGGGCTAGCCCCACGGTCCCAGGTGCCACCCTGGCACCAACCCCGGCAACATTACCGCCCCCCACGGCGGTCACCGGTTCTAATTTCTATGTCATCGCCAGCTATACCGGTGATGACTCCCTAAATAAAGCCCGTGAACTGGTCCCCGATGCCTTTGTCCGCAATTTCCAGGCCGGAGCTCGCATTCAGCTAGCGGCCTTCGACAATCGTGCCCAGGCGGAGGAGCAAGTGACGGCATTAAAACAACAGGGGGCCACCGTAGAGCTATTTGGCCCCACGAACGAATAGCCCTGTTATCCTAGGGAAAACGGCTGTGACAGGCATTCTATGTTGGTTCGCCGTTCCCCTTTGCCCAGCCAGAAAAAACCTATGGGATTGCTAGATCGCCTTTTTCGGGTAGTTCGGGCCAGCCTCAATGACACCCTTAATGGGGCCGAAGATCCTGAGAAGCTCTTAGAACAAACAACTGCAGATCTGCAGGAAAACCTGTTACAGCTGCGGCAGGCGGTGGCAGTTGCGATCGCCACCCAAAAACGCAGTGAACGTCAATACGAGCAGGCCTACACCCAGGCGCGCGAGTTCTATAACCGGGCCCAGAGCGCCCTCGAAAAAGGGAATGAGACCCTCGCCCGTGAAGCCTTAAACCGCCGTCAAAGCTATTTAGAAACGGCCCAAGCCTTGGAAGGACAGCTGAAACAACAGCAAATCAGCGTCCAGCAGCTCAAGACCAACATGCGCACCCTGGAGAGCAAAATTGCCCAAGCGCGCACGCAAAAGGATATGTACATCGCCAGGGCCCGCTCAGCCAAAGCCAGTCAAAAGCTCAACGAAATGATGACCCAGGTGAACGGGGGAGCTTTTAACCAAATCGAAGACAAAATTCTGGCCATGGAAGCAAAGGCTGCCGCCGCCGCTGAAATTAACCAGCTCAGCCAAGACCCCTTAGAAAAGAAGTTCTCCGCCCTAGAAGCCGCCGGTAATCCGGTGGAGGCTGAGCTAGCGGCCCTAAAATCTCGTTTGCAACTGCCTGAAAGCTAGTCATTCCCCAGGATGGAGGGTAAAGATGGGCGGTGGGCCGGAAGGCGGTGGGCCGGAAGGCGGCCACCCTACACGTCTGACTCCTCCTCCAATAACCTCTGACGATTATTCGATTGCTTATACACCGGCAGCGTAAAGTGAAACGTACTGCCCTGTTCGGGTACCGAATCCACCCAAATTTGGCCGTAGTGTGCCCTGACAATGCGCAAACACAGGGCTAATCCTAGACCATAGCCGTCCTTGGACTGGTCTCGCTGGAGTCGGAAACTCTCTTCAAAAATACGCATCTGCTGATCTGCAGGAATGCCCGGCCCCGTGTCTTGGATGCTAATCTGAACCTTTTGTGTGGTGCGATGGAGGGCCGTAATCATCACCTTACCCCCCATAGGGGTGTACTTTACGGCATTATCCAACAGGTTTACGATCACTCGGCGCACCTGATTGATATCCGCATGTACGTGGGGTAAATCCTGGGGAATATCCAGGGTCATCGTTTGCTCTTTGGTTTGCACCTTGGCGACCATCGAATCCACCACCTCTTGGCAGAGATCATACAAATTCAAATCCCTGGGAAAAATATGCAGATCGATGCTGGGGCCATGGGCTGCCTGCAAAATGTCCGTAATCATCCGATCAATGGAGCGAATCTGGGTTTTGGCATTGTGCAACAGCTTGATCGTCAGTTCAGGTCGGAATCGAGAGTGGCGTGCGTGCTCAGGATCGTAGCCCATCTCCAAGGTTTCAATGGCGATGGAGGCCGCCGTGAGTGGATTCCGCAAATCATGGGCCAGCATGGCAATGATCCGGTCCTTAAACTCTAGCTTGGCGTTCGCCTCAGCATTGAGCTGCTTGAGCCGAAAAATTTCATCCGATAGGTGAATAATTTCCGTGGATTGCGCAATGGAGGCACTTTCAAGTAGCCGCTCATCCAAGGTGGCTTTCCCATTATTCACTTCTGCTTGCCAACGACTCCACCAGTAGTCGATTTGGGAAATAATGTTGCTGCCGGTCAGGGTTTGGCGTCCCACCGCTGAAATCTTAATCAACGTAGGGGTGATCACCAGTCTGAAATGTTCGGCCAAATAGGGCTGTTCAGTGACGTCAACAATTTCTAAAACGGGAGCTGTTTCGCCTTCTAGCCCCTCAACATGCTCCCGAATCTGACGAACCTGCTCGGCAGAACTCGGCCGCTTATCAATAAACAGCAATAGCTTGAGCGGCACTTCAAGGGACGGCATAGATGAACGTTTGACTCCTGCTCAGCAATACGGGATATCCAATGGCTGGTGCCTTGCTTAGCCACATATCTCTTTAGACTACCTCGTTCCCAGGTTCGATAGCGGCAGCTGGACGAAAGAATTATGCAGATCGCCTCGTCCGGTCAAAACCATATTCAACGAATATGGCAGAATATGCCAGTTGTAAAACCCGTCCATGCGGAATCAAACCCCCTGAATATGTAGAGCACCATAATGGATGAGTAGCGGACCTAAAGATTGACTGCAGTCGTTAAAGAGATATTAAAGTAACAACCTTAAATAAGTTCACTGTGAACTTCTCACCTACAGTGAGTTTAAGGGAGTTGCTTTGGATTGCATTTAGTCATTCTTGAGCGGTACTCGGTAGGCACAGTGAGGCGCGGTGGTCATGCAATTTTTATCAGTTATCCAACGTTACATCCGTCAGCAGCAGGGCCAAAAAACGGTTACTAATCATACTTTGCATTCAGGGGCCTTGTTGTTGGGCACCGTGACGTTGCTTGCCGCCCCAGCCCAGGCCAGAATCCAGACGTCCTTGCAGTCTGATACCGCCATTGTCCAGCCCCTGCTGACTCAAACAGCTCCCACTATTGCTGGCAGCCTTGCCAACGGCATTTATCTTTTTGGCGAGCAGCCCTTGCCTGACCAGTTGCAAACCGCCTATATGATTTTTGAAGCGCGGGCCGGACAGGTGGTTGGGGCTTTCTATTCTCCCCATTCTTCCTTTGACTGTTTTCGGGGCAATGTGCAAAATACCCAGCTCTCCCTGGTCATTACCGAAACCTATTCCCAGGAAGACTACGCCTATAATCTGAATCTGGAAGATACGGCGATTGCTGGGGCAGGGGGCAATCAATTTGCCATTGAAGGATTTCACCAATTGGACGCAGTGAGTGAGAACGATCTACGTATGTTAAACACCTGCCAAGCCAGTTACAACGAGACCATTTAGGTTGTTTGGCTGGCGCGCTGTCCACTGCTTCCGTTTAATCAGCTACAGTTTCTTTAGCCGAGCTATTTTATTTTCCTAGTAGCATTAGCTAACGAAGCTCCCTAATGAAAACGCTTAAATGATGCCTTGGCTATATGCTGAGGCATTGTTTTATCGTAGAAAATGAAAATCCTTAATTTCCATTGGTCGTAGGTGTGAACGCAGCAGAACAAGCCCTTAGTATCGAATACGCTAGTAAAATAGCTGCCACGGTCGGTGCCTTTAAAGGTCAGCTTCCCGACCTGCGCTCCGATCTTAAACCTTGGGCCAATGACCCGGATACGAGGGAGCTAGTCGATCCTGACTCCATTGATATTGGTTTCCATTTTCCCGGGTTTAGCCGCTCGTTCAATTGCCGCAGCTTGTTGGTGCAAATTCGTTTGCATCAGGTTACCGAGGATGACACCTCGACTACCCATCCCATGGCCAATATGGCCAAAGTAATTGGAGTTGAAGTGGTGGGCTTTAATCACTTGGGCCAGCAGTGGCATCTTTCTACCATTAACAACTGGCAATTTGAGGGGGTGGCTCCGCCCCAAACCACCGCTGGCGAAAAAATTAAAGCTTGCTGTCGACAAATCTTTCAAGTGTTTAACCCTGGTGCCTAGGCTAGGGACAGCCTGACTCAGACCCTTAGCCTGACGCATCGGGGGCAGTAGGATATAGGGGAGTACATCGCAACTTCCATGTCATGAAGACCGTTATCCCCGTCGAGCTACCCCAACTGCAATATGACATCAAGATCGCTACCGACGGGCTGCAATATTTAGGGTCCTGGCTTTCGGCCCTCGGTAAGCGGGGTAAGGTGCTGCTGGTCTCCAATCCTGCCATTTTTAAACACTATGGTGGCACCGCCTTAACCTCTCTCATTGAGGCTGGTTTCGATGTTTGCCAATGCATTTTGCCCCCTGGGGAACGTTATAAAACCCTGCGTTCCATCGAAAAAATCTACAACGTTGCCTTTGAAAACCACTTAGAGCGTAGCTCCACCATGGTGGCCCTAGGGGGAGGCGTGATCGGTGATATGACGGGCTTTGCGGCGGCTACCTGGCTGCGGGGTATCGGTGTTGTGCAGGTGCCCACCTCGCTGCTGGCCATGGTGGATGCCTCCATGGGGGGCAAAACCGGGGTCAACCATCCCCAGGGCAAGAATCTGATTGGCGCATTTCACCAGCCCAGTTTGGTCCTGATTGATCCCAATGTGCTGGCTACGTTGCCGGGGCGTGAGTTTCGGGCGGGCATGGCCGAAGTAATCAAGTACGGCATTATCTGGAATGAAGGGCTGTTTGACCAGCTAGAGCAGGCTAAACGCCTGGATCAGATGCGCTATGTGGGTGAAGCATTGCTTCACGATATCCTGAAGCATTCTTGCCAAGCTAAGGCCGATGTGGTCAGCCAGGATGAGAAGGAGGCAGGCCTGCGGGCCATCCTCAACTATGGTCACACCGTTGGCCATGCGGTGGAAAGTCTGACGGGTTACAAGTTGGTGAACCATGGCGAGGCGGTGGGGATTGGGATGGTGGCGGCGGGTGCGATCGCAACCGCCCTAGGCCATTGGCCCCAAACCGCTACCGACCGCCAGCTGGCCATGATCAAAAAAGCCGGTCTCCCCACCCAACTGCCATCAACTATCAGCATTGACGATATCCTCGTTGCCCTCCGCAGCGACAAAAAGGTTAAATCCGGCAAAGTTCGCTTTGTCCTCCCCAAACGTATCGGCGAAGCCTTTGTCACCGACCAGGTCACTGACGACATTGTGCGCAGTGTTTTAGAGAAAATGGTCTAGTTAAATCCTGTCCAGGGCCGCCACCAGGCAGTCCTTACATCCCATAATCACCATGCAAACAAAAGACATCCCCACCACTGCAAACCTCGAATTCCCCACCCGCACCGCCACCGTTACCCGTACCACCCAAGAAACCGACGTGCGTGTCACCATCAACGTCGATGGCCAGGGCAACTGCAATGCCCACACCGGCATTCCGTTTCTGGACCACATGCTTCACCAAATCGCCTCCCACGGACTGTTTGACCTCGACATCCAAGCCCAAGGCGACCTAGAAATCGACGACCACCACACTAACGAAGACGTCGGTATTACCCTGGGCATGGCCCTCCACCAGGCCCTTGGCAACCGCAAAGGCATCGTTCGTTTCGGTCACTTTGTCGCACCCCTAGATGAATCCCTCGTCCAAGTCTCCCTAGACTTCTCCGGTCGTCCCTACCTGGCCTATGGTTTGGACATTCCCACCCAGCGCGTCGGTACCTACGACACCCAGCTGGTCCGCGAATTTTTCATGGCCGTCGTCCACCACAGCCTCATGACCCTCCACATCCGTCAGCTCGACGGCATCAACTCCCACCACATCATCGAAGCCACCTTTAAGGCCTTTGCCCGCGCCATGCGCATGGCCACCGAGATCGACCCCCGCCGTGCCCATGCTATCCCCAGTTCTAAAGGAGTCTTACAGCTCTAGGTGACAGCTCCCGACATCGTCAGTAAGATCCGAGTAGGGGTACCCCTTGGTCCCCTACCCTGTAGTACCCAGGGCTATTAGCCAGAATTTTTACAAGCCCTAGGGCTGGAGAATGTGATGACAGCCATACTCCCCAACACCCCAAAAAAGACCCCCCAACCCGTTATCTATCCCGCAGGAGACGGCACCCCCGTGGCGGAAACCTATGACCATCTCTATGCCCTCTTTGTCACCCTTGAAGTGCTCCGCCAGTATTTGCAAGGGCAGCAAGCCACGGTCTTAGGTAATCAGTTTCTGTACTACGCCCAGGGGCTACCCAATCTCAGGATAGCTCCCGACGTCATGGTTATTTTTGATGTAGAGCCCGGTGGCCGTGACAGCTATAAGGTTTGGGAAGAAGGTTCTGTGCCAGCGGTGGTCTTTGAAATGACGTCCCAAGGAACTCGCCAAAAAGATGAAGTTAGTAAGTACGAACTCTATGAAGCCATGGGGGTACTTGAATATTGGCAGTTTGATCCCAAAGGCGAATGGATTACTGAGCAGCTGCGCGGGTATCGTCTGGAGAACGATAGCTACCAACCGATTACGGATAGCATCAGCCAAGTGCTAGGCCTACGATTAATTGCTGTAGGCACCCTGATTGAGTTCTATGAGCTAGAAACCGGCACCAAGCTCTTAATTCCCGAGGAACAGAGGGAACTCGCTGATCAGGAAGCCCAGCGAGCGGACCAGGAAGCCCAGCGAGCGGACCAGGAAGCCCAACGAGCGGACCAGGAAGCCCAGCGAGCGGACCAGGAAGCCCAGCGAGCGGACCAGGCAGAAGCAGATCTAAGGGCGCTCAAGGCAAAACTCAAAGCTCAAGGAATCGAGCTAGATGATTAAGTTGGATGGGGCCTTATCCGGCGAGGGGCAAGGTCAGCCTAGTACCACTGTCCTGATATAACGTCAGGGTGATTATGCGATGTTCTATATTGGGTACGGCATTCAGGTCATGGGTGTCCGTACCAGGGTTGACGGCATAGGCTGGAAAGCAAGCTGCACTGAGGCTTAATCGGAGAGCTTCTCCAGCCATCAAGCGAAAACAGGTGGGTTGTAACGGGATCAAAATTGTTTGAGCCTGACCTCCCTGGATGCGTCTGTAGCCCTGGGTCAGATTAAACACACCACGATCACGAACAACCGATAACACAGCACACAGGTCATAGCTAGGCGCATTGGCCTGGACATTTAGCTGCAGCGTGATGTCCCCCGCCACGGCTAAGTCTGTTTTTAATCCATCCGTGGTGTAGGTGAGAACGTCACTGCGACCATCTAAGGCACTGCGGTCAAAGGATCCCGATGGAAAGCTAGCATGTCCCCCCAGGGACGGCACAGGCCGCCATGGGTCGTGCACGAACGTATCAGCGATATTTGGCGCCGCTACTTTTTGGCAACTCATTAAGACCAAGGTGCCATCGTCTTCACGCATGGCCGCTAGTCCAGAACTGGTTAATCCGTAGGTTTGGGGGCTAACGTCAGTTGGCCACTGGTCAAACCGGCGCCACCGGTTGCTGCCCATTTCAAAAAGATTTACAGGAGACTGTTGCCAGAGGTCCGTATCCTTTCCTTTGAGGACGTGATCAAACCAGCGCACCTGCAACCGATCAATGGGATTCATGGCCTGGGGGCCAAAATCCACAGCCCCCACCTGCTGACTCCAGGGAAGATGTCCCCAAGGGCCCACCCATAAATGCTGAGGATGCTGACTGCCAGCCATTTCCCGAAATAGCCGAATATCCCCCGTAAGATACGGGTCAAACCATCCGCCCACATGGAGCATGGGCAGATCTACCCCCGACAAATCAGGCTTTAACCCCTGCCAATAGTCATCGTCCTGGGGATGGGCCACCCAGTCGTACCAGAACGAATCAGGGGCGTACTGTTTGAGAACCTCGGGGTAGGCGGCGATAGATTCATTCAGCGGTAGATTTCGCGATGCTGCCCGCAGGGCATTAAAGGCAGCCAGATCGCCCCTTAAACGCGCAGTTTCCGCTGCGATCTGGATCGCCCAGCCTAGCCCAGCCTGTAACCGCAACGCACCATTCTCGTAGGCCCAATCGTGATAGAGGTTGTACCCCACCATGGCCGGAGCCAATGCCTTGAGGGCCTCAGGCTTGGCCTGGGCGGCATAGAGTTGGGCCATGCCCTGGTAGGAAAACCCATACATGCCCACCTGACCATCGCTGCCGAGGAGCTGGGCGGCCCATTGTACGCTGTCGTAGCCGTCTTCTACTTCGTGGGCAAACAGGTCGAAATGACCCTCTGAACTGCCTCGACCCCGCACGTCTTGAATGACCACAATGTAGCCCTGGGCGGCATACCAGGTGGGGTGGGCATAGACGACGGTGGATGCGATCGCACGCCCATAGGGCTGGCGCATCAGCAATACCGGCCATGGACCCTCGCCGTTGGGAACGTACACATCCGCATCCAGCCGTACACCATCGCGGGTCAGCAGTGACTGCACCTGCTTCGGTTGCACCGACAAATTCACCGACAAAACCTCAGAGGGCATTAAACACAGTGGGTCCGGCCTAACACCGCCCGATCTTCCTCATCTAACTCCGCCGGTACACCTTGACGAATCAACTCTGCAAAATCCTCGTTAGGTACCATCACACTGAGGAGATAAAGGCGGGCGGAGCCCGTATTCTCAACAAAATGAATCCCATGGGACGGCACTAAAATACTGTCCCCTGTCCGAATGACTGAATTCTTTCCATCACAGACGACGCGGCCTTCCCCCTGGAGCACGTAAAACATTTCTACTGCCACCTGATGGCGGTGGGACGGTGTTCGTCCCCCCACGTCAAAAATTTCTATGCAGCACGTCAACTTAGCGTGGCCCAGGGTGGGGTCTACCAGTAGCGCCAATCGGTTTTTATCATTGTGACTTATGCGAAATACCTGGTAATCATTAGGTGATTTAAGAACGGGTAAAACGCAGCTTGTCGGCAGATCGCAGGTGATGTCCATAGTTCATTATTCAAACGTTAGCGGCGCCCCTTTAGCTTAGAAATCACTTCTGAACCCAGACTGGTCTCGCAATAATTTTTCACTTGCTGGGTTATGTCTTGCTGACATGAAGGTCGGGTATTTGATGCTGCGCTTCCTGGATCTCACTCCTGAATCTAACTTCTAGATTTAATCAGGGGCCCTAAAGGGCACACTTTTTTGACTGGGGACGTCAAAGCTATAGCCAATGCTTCCGGTTTAGCGTCGTAACGAACGAATTCTCCATCACAGATATTCTCTTTAGGCTGATAAAATAGGCGATTATGGTGCCGGTAGCTAGCTATTGTTTTTGGAGGCTCAAAAAATATCACCGTTGTTTTGCTGTTTTTGCCCCTTGCCCTTTGGAAGTCTGTAATGTGCATATTTAGCCAACCATCTACATATCTACATATGTCTGGTTGAAACGGGTACACTCTAGCTGAAACCAATAATTTTTGTTTATTGAGACTGTTCCCTTTTACATTTTGACATCATTCGATTGCTGGTCACTTGCTATGACTTGGGTAGGACCTGAATGCCATGAGTAGTGAAACTAACAATGGCCCATGGAAAAACGCCAACATGGGTCTAGGGTCATGGCACTATCAAACAAACCTCTGCGTCGTATCGGTGTAATGGTTAAGGCAGCTAATCCTATCGCAGATATTTTAGTGATCGATGACGATCCGATCATTCGGCGTATCCTTCAGCGGATGCTGCAAAGCCAGGGGTATCGCGTTGCCATGGCAGAAACCGCAGAGGACGGTTTAGAGCAGGCGTTGGCGATCACACCACCGGTCATTCTTTGCGACTGGCGTTTACCGGGAACGGTGGATGGTTTAGAAATTTGTCGTCGGTTGAAAGAGTATCCGGATTTATCCATGAGCTCGTTTCTGCTGATTACGGCCCATGCTGAAACCGCCAGCCGTGTGGAAGCCCTAGAGGCAGGGGCCGATGACTTGCTGATGAAGCCCATCGACATGGCAGAACTGAAAGCGCGGGTAAAATCCGGCATGCGGCTATGTCAGCTGACCCGAGACTTAAAGAAACAAAAGCAGTATCTAGAAAATGAACTGGCGGAGGCCGCCGCCTATGTTCAGTCCCTGTTACCCCAAGATACCGATCAGGCTCCGGTCAAAATTCAAACCCGTTTTCTCCCATCCCAACAGCTGGGGGGGGATTGTTTTGATTTCTATTGGTTAGATCCTGACTATTTGGTGATTTACCTGTTGGATGTTTCCGGTCATGGGTTAGGGGCAGCTCTACTTTCCACCTCTGTGCTCAATGTGTTGCGCTCCCAATCCCTACCCGGCACCAACTTTTATCGCCCCGACAAAGTGTTGGAAAGTCTGAACAATATGTTTCAGATGACCGATCAAAACGAAAAATATTTCACCATTTGGTACGGCGTTTATAACCGAGTGAACCGGCAGCTGATGTACGCTAGTGCTGGCCATCCCCCCGCCGTCTTGCTGTCGCAACCGCCTGAAGCGGAACCTGGACAGGCCAATGGGGCGGCGGCTAATGGGGCGGGGCCCAAGGGCCACATGTTAGAGGCTATGCGGCTGCGGACACCTGGCATGCCCATTGGCATGATGCCGGATACGTCCTATACCTGGAAACGCTGCTCGATACCCGACAACAGCTACCTCTATATATTTAGTGATGGTGTTTATGAGGTGCCGGAAACCTCCGTTGCTGAAACGGGGGAAATTTTGGGTCTAGATAGCTTTATTGACCATATTGTTAAATGTCCTCGCCCTGGCCAGCTCGATCAGCTGATTAGCTATGCGACGATGCCCAACCTTAATGCTGCGGTGGGTGAAGAGATTCCATTGTTGGATGATCTCTCATTATTAGAGATCAATTTTGGTTAGCTTGGTTAGGGCCATGGCCGCCCACTGAGCAATTTATTTGCCAGCGGTTTTGGCGTAGTTGCTAATGACCCTAACCAAAGCTCCTAATGACTGACTCTAATTCTTGAAATCCGTTGGTCCTTGGTAGCCAGAGGCTTCAGCTAATGTGGCTAAGGATTGGGTGCCTGGAAGAAATTTGCCATTCACTTCCCAGGTGGGGAACCCAGTTACCTCGGGTACCGACTTACAGAGGGCGGTTTGGGAGTTGACGCCGTCATCGGCGCACTCAATATAGGGCATGTATTTCTTGGCTTCTATACCAAACAGCTGCTTTTGATCAAAGCAGTGGGGGCACCAGTAGGCCCCATACATTTTTGCTCCCACTTCTTGGAGGTGTTTGGCCAAGGCGACTTCCGCCGTACCAGAGGTATTGGTGACAGCCGGACCGGCGTTGCCGCTAGCGTTGGTGGTTGGGCCGTTGATACTGATGGAGTACATACCAATGGTGGCCACCAGGGTGACCAATCCCATGATGACCCCTCGAAAGACTAATGCTCCTTGATCGTCCCATTGCCGGCCGAGGATGGTTAGCAGGAACATGATCACGGTAAAGCTAGCTGAGGCCAGACAATAGAGGCAGGCAGCTTTCAGCTCTGTAGCCAGGAGATACATTAAGTATCCGCTGAAGACCATCATGCCGGTCGCGCCAATGAATAGAAGTGGCCAGGTGGTATCTTCTAATTTTTGCCGCTGTTCCTGGTTGGTGTCTTCATTGATGGCTAGGGGGGCCAACGATAGGGCCATCATGGCCAAATAGGCCAGACAGCCAAACAGTGTTAGGGGAATACCAAAAACATCGGCATAGGCGCTGGTTAGGACCTGGTCACAGCCCTTGACCGGGCAAGCGGCGCTATTTCCCATCAATTTGATCACCGTCAGATAGGCTGTGCCTAAGGCTCCGACGGTTGCGATCGCACCAATGGCCGGGCGCGACCAACGATAAATCCCACGATTTTCTTTACGGCGACGTCCCATAGTCTTATGGCTGGATCCAAGCTAATCAGTACACAAAAACAAGTCGAAAATGAGTCATGCCCGGTTGGGCAAATTATCCTCAAGACAACCCCGACTGCATCTTAGACAAAAAACGGGGGGTTCGGTAAGGAAATTATCCATCATATTCGGACTCTACCCAGACTCTATCTTGATGCCCATAGGGCATCCATAAATTGCCCCACCCGATGAGGGTCCACCGGTTGCTCAATCTGTCCCCAGCGTTTCAGGGAACTGGAAACAATTACTCCGTCCGCTGACTGCATCAGCTGGGGAATGTTGTCCACATTGGCCCCACTGCCCACCAAAACCGGCATCTTCCCCGCCGCTGCCTTGGCCTTAGCCAGATCCTGCACCGTGGGAGGCTCCCCCGTAGCTCCACCGGAAACAATCACAGCATCCGCCAGACCTCGATGGAGGGTATCGGCTACGGCACTGGCCATGGCGGTTTCTGGGACTATGCTGCCCACCGGTGCCCCATGCTTCACCAGCACATCGGCAAATATTTTGACATCGGCTCCCAATTCTTTCCGATAGCGCAGCAGGCGGTGGGCATCTCCCTCAATCACCCCCTGATCCGTGGCCATCGCGCCTGTCAGTACATTGACGCGAATAAACTTAGCGCCAGTACAGGCGGCGATAGCCAAGCCGCTATGGGCATCATTCCGCAATACATTGACCCCCATGGGCACCGCCACCAGCTGCTGCAGCCGACTGATCACCAGGGTCATGGCACTGACCACCGCCGGGTCCACCGCTCCCTTGGTAAAGGGAGCATCAAAAAAATTTTCCACAATGATCCCATGCACACCACCGGAGGCCAGCGCTACCGACTCCTGCACTGCTCGTTCGATTACGGCCTGTAACGATCCCTGCCAGCGGGCCGACGGAGGCAGGGGCAGTAAATGAACGACCCCAATAACGGGGGTTGATGTTTGAAAAAGTGCGTTTAACTCCACAAAGCCTCAAAGAAGGGAAAAGCAATATTTTCTGCCATTGCTGATTTTCAGAATGAATTGAGCTGAATGAACAGCATTAGCCCAGCTTTTTCAGATTTAGGCTGCTCTAGTCCTAAGCATGCCTGAATTTGTGGCTTAGGCCATAAGGCTGTATCCCAGGTAAATCAGCTTTTTCCGGTAACGGCTCACAGAATTGTATAGTTATGTTATAATTTCCTCAACCGGGCAAAAACAATCGCTACCTGTTTAGAAATCCACTGCCGTTAGTAGCTAATTGCTACTTCCTAATAGAGTCCTTTAATAGTGGCCATGGCAAATTGGAAGTGATAGGGTAGGGTGCTGAGTCATCCTTGCGATCGCAACGCCTGCTTGGATATCAGCATTTTCCGTCTACATAAGAATTCATGGTCCATAAGCCAACGATTGCCATATCTCACCTAGGCTGTGAGAAAAATCGTGTCGATACTGAGCATATGCTGGGCCTCCTGGTGCAGGCCGGCTATCAAGTCGACGCCAACGAGGAACTGGCCGATTACGTCATTGTCAATACCTGCAGCTTCATTGAGGCAGCCCGTCAAGAGTCAGTGCGGACATTGGTCGAGCTAGCTGAAGCTGACAAAAAGATTGTGATTACAGGATGTTTAGCCCAGCACTTTCAATCCGAACTGCTCGACGAAATTCCCGAGGCCGTGGCCCTCATTGGCACCGGTGACTATCACCACATCGTGAATGTCATTGAGAGGGCCGAAGCCGGTGAACGGGTTAAGTTGGTTTCCGCCGAGCCCACCTACATTGCAGACGAAACGGTCCCACGCTATCGCACCACCAGTGAAGGTGTGGCCTACATCCGGGTGGCCGAAGGCTGTAATTACCGCTGTGCTTTTTGTATCATTCCCCACCTGCGCGGTGACCAGCGCTCCCGCCCGATCGAATCCATTGTGGCCGAGGCTCATCAGCTGGCGGCGGAAGGTGTCAAAGAGCTGGTGCTCATTTCCCAAATCACCACCAATTATGGCGTTGACCTCTACGGTAAACCCCAGTTAGCCGAGCTTCTTCGGGCCTTGGGCGATGTGGATGTGCCCTGGATCCGAATGCATTATGCCTACCCCACGGGGCTCACCCCAGAGGTACTGGAAGCCATTCGTACTACACCCAATGTTCTGCCTTACCTAGACTTGCCTTTGCAGCACTCCCACCCAGAGATTCTGCGTGCCATGAATCGCCCTTGGCAGGGGCGGGTAAACGACGACATCATGCATCAGCTCAAAGCCGCCCTGCCCGATGCGGTGCTGCGCACCACCTTTATTGTGGGTTTCCCCGGTGAAACCGATGCCCACTTTGAGCATCTCAAAGCGTTTGTGCAACGCCACGAGTTTGACCACGTGGGTGTCTTCACCTTTTCCGCCGAAGAGGGTACCCCGGCGGCCACCCTGCCCAACCAAGTTGCACCAGAGGTGATGCATCAACGTCGAGAAGAGCTGATGTTGACCCAACAGGAGATTTCCTTCAGGCGCAATCAGGCCCAGATTGGACAGATCGTCGATGTGTTGATCGAACAGGAAAACCCAGGGCAGGGTGAATGTATTGGCCGTTCTGCTCGCTTTGCGCCCGATGTCGATGGCCTAGTTTATGTCAACGGTGCTCCCCCCCTAGCCCAGATAGTCCCTGTGCAGATCAGTGGCGCTGATACCTATGACTTGTTTGGCACAGTTGTATCTGACAAGTCCCCCCTAGCCGCTCCTGGGACCGTAAGAGTTTCTCTTTAAATCCCCCTTGTCCATCCCTAGCGGTCTTAAACAACCTCAAACGATCTTAAACAAAGGAGTCTAAATGACCTTGTCTTTTGCCGATCTCGGTTTGTCTGAACCCCAAGCTCAACATTTAGATGGACTTGGCTTTAAAGAGCCCACCCCCATCCAGTCCCAAGCTATTCCCCACATGCTTGCTGGGCATGATGTGGTGGGTTTAGCCCAGACTGGCACTGGCAAAACCGCAGCCTTCTCCCTGCCGATTTTGGAGCAGATCAATGTTAACAAGCGGGCGGTGCAGGCCTTAGTCCTGACCCCCACCCGTGAGCTGGCGATGCAGGTATGTCAGGCCGTTCAAGGTCTGAAGCAAAACTCCCAACTCCAAGTGTTACCGGTGTACGGCGGTCAAGCCATTGAACGCCAGCTCAGTCAGCTACAGCGGGGCGTCCACATGGTAGTAGGCACCCCAGGTCGTGTGCTCGATTTGCTCAATCGGGGCTCTCTGGAACTGGATCAGCTGAGTTGGCTAGTGTTAGACGAAGCTGATGAAATGCTCAATATGGGTTTCATTCAAGATGTGGAAACTATCTTGAACCATGCTCCGGCAGATCGCCAAACCGCTTTCTTCTCCGCCACCATGGAACCAGCGATCCGTGAGCTAGCGGCTAAATTTCTAAAATCGCCGGTCACGGTTAAAGTGAAGGCGCAAAATACCGCACCCCTGCGGATTACCCAGTTGGCCTATGTGGTACCCCCAGGTTGGAGTAAACCCCGGGCACTAATGCCGATTCTAGAAATGGAAGACCCAGAATCGGCGATCATTTTTGTCCGTACCCGCCGCACAGCTGCCGAGCTTACCCGGCAGCTACAGTTTTCCGGCCACAGCGTTGACGAATACCACGGTGATCTCAACCAGCCTCAGCGGGAGCGTCTCCTACTTCGCTTTAAGCAGGGCCAAGTCCGTTGGGTGGTGGCCACCGATATTGCCGCCCGGGGTATCCATGTGGACAATTTAACCCATGTGATTAACTACGAGCTACCTGACAACGTCGATAGCTATGTGCATCGCATTGGTCGCACTGGGCGGGCTGGTCAAGAAGGCCGAGCGGTTTCCATTGTCCATCCCTTAGAAAAGTATCAGCTGCGTCAAGTAGAGCGGCATATTCAGCAAGAGATTGCCTTCTGCAAGGTACCTACCCAAGCAGAAATTGCTGCCCGCTCCCTAGAAAAATTGCAAACCCAAATCAAAGAGGCCGTCACCAGCGAACGCCTAGCTTCATTTTTACCCATTGTGTCCCAGCTAACGGCAGAATACGATCCCCACACGGTGGCCGCTGCCGCATTGCAAATGGCCTACGACCAAACCCGTCCGGTTTGGATGCGTGGGGATAATGAAGATCAACCCTATTTCGCTGAGGAAGAGCCCAATCGTCAACGGAGCCAACGGGCTCGTCGTCGCCGGATTCAGTCACCTGTATCTAAAAGTATGTTTTAGTCCGGTAAAGTCCGGCCTAAGGATTGCCCAATCCCCCTAAACCTCACTTAAAATGGGGTTAAGTTCTAGGAGGGGTGTCATACTATGCTGGTGATTCTGCTAGACAACCATGTGATTCCATCAGCCACGGTTTGCGCCAGTTGCCTCATGGCCAATCAGAGCGGCCAACCCCGTTTTCACGATGGTAAGTTAGGCTGTGCTCAACCGCTAGACTCTTCCACCCCACTTCCCCATTACCAGTGTCAAATGGGTTTTCGGCTGGCCAATATTGAATCCTGGCCAGCCTCATGAGGTCTATGGTATCTATGGGCTTTTTATTCGTTTTTTATTAGCTATAAAACGGTTGCATCCGTACCGTTTCGTAGAAACCGTAGAACGGTCTCTGGAAGCTGCGCTATCCTAGGGATAGTTTTGAGACAGCTGGCCGGTTACCCAACCGTAAACCACAAGGCTGCCAAAATTTTTAGCTACTAATAGTATTTATTTTTGAGTATTCCTATGACTTGGCGCAGCGGCACAAATGAAACTTCTGACAAGGTACTGGGGGGACTGCCCTACTTGCTACCCCTATTTGACGCTGTTGTGGTCGGGGGGGCTCTGTTTAAGTTAATTGCAAACTTTCCTGCATTGGCACCCGTGGGTGAGGTGCTCTTATTGCTGATTTCTCCCGTTATGTTTGTCTATCAGCTTGTCCCATTCGGGCTGGGGTCATTGGCGGTGTTCTTTGCCCTGTTCCTTTTAGTGGTGCGTAACGAAAACATTAGCCACTTTATTCGGTTCAATACGCTGCAGGCAATTTTGATCGGCTTCATTATTTCTATTGGCAGCCTTTTGTTGAGCTTATTGACCTTGCCAGGTTTGGAGCTAATTACCGATACGCTCTATAACGTGTTGCTATTTGGTGGCATAGCTGCCGTTGGTTACTCTATTGTTCAATGTTTGATGGGGCGTTATCCCGAGATTCCAACGATTTCGGAAGCGGTTCACATGCAGATCCGCTAGTGGATGGTGAGCGGTTTGGTTTATGGCCTGTTAATGGTGGTTTCCTTTCTGCTATGATGGTGAACCCTTGTCTGGCGCGCTTCTGATGCCAGACCATTTAGTCCATAAGGAGTAGCATGAGTAATTTTTACGAAACCATGTATATTATGCGGCCCGATATTAGCGATGAGGCCGTCGATAATACCATTGGTAAATATCAAGGAATGATCAAGGAGAAGGGTGGTGAGATTTTAGAAACTCAGCATCGTGGTAAGCGTCGTCTCTCCTATGAAATCAACCGGTATCGTGAAGGCATTTATATTCAGATGAACTACCATGCTCCAGGGGAAACCATTGCTCCCATGGAACGTGACATGCGCCTTAGTGAGGATATTATTCGCTACTTAACACTCGTCATTGATGAACCCCGCGAAGCTGAACCTGAGGAAGCTCCAGCTCAGGCTGCTCCTTTGGGCTCCTAACAGTTTTCTTTGATTTGGTTGGGCAAGTAGTCCATCTGACAGTAGTCCATCTGAATAGACATCAAGACCGCCGCTTCGTTTTTGAGCAGCGGTCTTTTTAAGTATTGGGGTCTGGCCATTTGATAAAGTCAGCGTTTTTAAGTCTTGGGGTTTGGCATCTGAATGAATCCATGCATCGGATTGCACCGCCTATAGCTGCTGTTTCCTAAGGTTCTCGCGACTCCCCCTGGTGTATTCTCTGGTGCGCTTCCCTGGGGTGAATTAGGCGAGCAAAGTGATAATCACAAACCTATAGAATAAATTTCTTGCATTTTGCAGAATTGGTGCTAAATTTGTGGGCACTTGGGTGTTCGCTGTAATACCTTTTCCTGTGTACTCGTTTGTTCGTTAGTGATTTGGCTCTTGTCTATATATAATTCGGCGAACCGGGACAGTTTAAAAGTCATCTTTAGTATTTTAGGAGTGATCTCGTGGCCCCATTGACTAAGTTGAAAACGTCTGACACCCAAGTAGAATTGGCTCGTTTGCAAGAAGAGTTGCAAATGAGAGATCAGCTGGTACAACAGCTGTCTCAAGAGCTATTTCGCTTGGTGAAAGGAAACCAAGATTTTCTGCCGTCGCCGGATGTTTCTGAGCGTCATCAGGCTGAGGTTCGGGCCCTGCGAGAACAGCTACAGGGTGTAGAAACCCAGGTTGCGTTTTACCAAGAACAGATAGAAAGTCGGGATGAAGAAATTCATCAGATGCGTCAGACCGTTGAAGAACTGACCGACCGTACCCGGATGCTGGAGCAAGTTGTTCAAGAGCTGCCTAAAATCTATAAGCAAAAGTTTTCTGAGCGGATGTTGGCGGTGAAGAATCGTGTCGCCCTTATTCAACAGGAAAATCGTCAGCTCAATGCTGAATTGCAAAATGTGAGCTACCGTTTGGCCGTTAGAACTCGCCGAACTCAGCATTGTTTGGATTTACCTACCTTTCCCCAGTCCATGTTGGGTCGGGCATCAATGGCTAGCTTTTCAGAAGCTTAAGTCCGCCTCTCATGGCTTAGGTTCTTCACTGACCTCCCCTTGGGGAGGTTTTTTCGTAGCTCTATTTATCGGTGTGCACCCATAGTTCACCCCATAGCTGGGAACGTTATTTGTGTAGCAATGGGATCGAACTTAGGGGACAGGTGAAAATCTTGGTTTCTCCTGCCGTGGATGTCCCCCAATTGTAAGAAAAAGTGAATAAAATAGAAGAAGTTTAAACCCGCCTGCATGCACACTGTCCCGCTGACGTTCGACTTTTTCTCTCTCGAAACGATCCAAACTCTGGCTGAAGACTATGGCTACTGGGCCATCTTTTTTGGGATCATGCTCGAAAATATGGGGCTTCCTATGCCCGGGGAAACGGTGACCCTAGTGGGGGGCTTTTTAGCCGGTAGTGAAGAACTAGTGTATCGCTGGGTCTTATTCAGTGCGATCGCAGGTGCCGTCGTTGGCGATAGCATCGGTTACTGGATTGGGTTTTATGGTGGGTGGCCCCTACTGGTGCGGTTGGGCAACCTGCTGCGCCTGGATCAATCAGCGCTGGTCAACATCCGCGATCGGTTTAGTCAAAATGCGGACAAGGCGGTGATTTTTGGCCGTTTTGTTGCACTGCTACGCATTTTTGCTGGACCCCTGGCAGGTATCGCCCAGATGCCCTACTGGAAATTCCTACTGTGCAATTTACTGGGGGCTAGCCTGTGGGGAACGGCCATGGTTACCTTGGCTTTCTTTGTCGGTCGTTTAATTCCCCTGGCTACTTTGGTGGGTTGGGTTGCCCAGTTTACGATTGCTGCCTTTGTTCTGGTTATTCTTTGGATTACAGCTCTATGGTTGTTGGAGCGGCGTCAACATGCCCCAGCTCCAGACTGATCCTACAACTTGCGTAGTTCTATATACTGCGTTCTATATACTTTGTACCCCTTCCCTTTCAGTGCAAGCGCCGATGTAACTTACTGTAGGCCAGTGCCAAAATTGGCACATAGCAAGTGGGACAAAGTAATGACTGGCTTTGAGCTAATTATTTTTGGGGCAGGACCTGCCGCTGGTTTCTTTATTTCTTTTATGGCTTGGTTGTATGAGGGATATCACACCGCTAATCCTGATGATCAGCCCCAGTTCAATCCTGACTGGATTTAGGGTTGGCTGCTAAAGTTGGCCCGTTAAGGTCGGACTTGGCTAATCCTGGGGATGGTGTAATCTAAAAAACTGGTGTGAGGCTTTTTTTCAGATTGGTGCATCCTTCAATTCAAAATGGCTAATGCCTCAATTGATTTTGGTCACAGGTCCGGCTCGCTCTGGGAAAAGTGAATGGGCTGAGCACTGGGCTAAACAAACCCAAAAGTCGGTGGTTTACATCGCAACATCGACGGTATTGGCTGATGATGCCGAGTGGCAGCAACGCATTGAACTACATCGCCAACGTCGTCCCATGGATTGGCATATCCAAGAGGTGCCTCACGATCTGGTCGAAGTTATCCAAACGGCTGATGTTAACAGCTGTCTACTAGTGGATTCCCTAGGCACTTGGCTGGCGAATCATTTGGAACTGGATGAGGCCTCGTGGCAGTCTTATGTTGAGCAACTGATAGGGGCGCTAACTCCACCCCCCTGTGATGTGATTTTGGTTGGTGAAGAAACTGGCTGGGGGGTGGTACCTGCCTATCCCTTGGGGCGAACATTTCGTGACCGGTTGGGAGCTTTGTCGCGGCAGATTGGTGCGATCTCAACTCAGGTTTACCTTGTTACCGGTGGCTACGTCCTCAATCTCAAGCAGTTAGGAACACCACTACCTCCCAATGAATAGGGCCCCTACTAAGGGATAGGCTACTTGTCCTGCCCATAGGTTTTACTTACCCAGAAGCGACCGGCATCTCCTCGGTGGAGATCAGGAATTTTGCCTGCTATATATAAATCACGTCCAAGTTGAAACCTGGAGGTTTCTCACCGAAAAAACTACAGTTCTGGACATGGGTATTCAGACCTTGAGAATAGGTTAACGTCTCCGGATATTTAAAACTGAAGCGTTACGATGAGAGTGTGGCAGTCGACGTACTGTACAAAAAAATCACAGTGCGAGGTGGTCTATGGCGACTCCAAAAGAAGTTCAAAACTATTTAGCCTACTGGTTTCAGTTAGGTAAGCCGATCCATCTCCAGCATGGGCTGGCGCCTCAACTACCTGTTCCTGTGTTAGCAGGTGATGGTTTTAGCCGCGCGTTTCATGATTGTTGGCAAACCATTATGGCCAACGGTGGTCGCGACTGTCACTTGGAGGGCACGGAGGAAACCATAGAGCAGCTGTTGTCACCCCAGTGGGAAATTACCGATTGCGCTCGCTGTTCTATTCCTATCGCTATGCCCATGGTGATACGTGTAGCTCAGCTCTGCCCCTGTAGTGATATCGACAATTGGCCCAATGATGAGCTACCCACACCTCACTTACCGATCAATAACAAAAACCACTTTAGTCGTTTGAAAACGCGACTTAATCAAGATCCCATTGAGGGATATCAGTTGGATCCGGAAGCGGATGGTCACCCAGCGATTGCTACTAACGACCAGCATTGGACTGAGAGATCGGACTGAGAGATCAAACTGAGAGATCGGTAACAATTTCCCTTGCCTGGGTGCAGCTTTAGGGTGGGTGAGAAGTTTGGTGAGAAGTAGGGCTATGCTGCAGCTCGTTCAATATTGTGGACGAGGAAATCGTGGGCCATTAGGGTATTGGGAAAAATTGCTTTGGCTTCTGACAGCAAGTCCTTGAGCTGAATGGTATTGCCCGGAGCGTAGCGAGGGCTAAAGTGGGTGAGAATGAGCTGCTTGACTTGGGCGGCTAGGGCCACTTGGGCAGCCATGGTGGATGTGGAGTGGAGTCGTTGATAGGCGAGTTCTGCATCCTGATGGGCAAAGGTGGATTCGTGGATGAGTACGCTGGCCTGGTCTGAGAGTTCGATGGCGCGATCGCAAAATACCGTATCGGTGCAGTACACCAGCTTTCTGCCCTGAATGGTTTCACCACAGAGATCAGAGCCATTAATTACCCGACCGTCGGGCAAGGTAACCGCTTCGCCTCGCTTTAGCTGGCCGTAAATGGGGCCAGAGGGAATCCCCAGGGCAGCGGCCCGTTTAACATCAAAATGCCCAATGCGATCTTTCTCCACAATGCGATAGCCAAAGGCGGGCACCCGATGCTCTAACCGCTGGCAATAAACGCTGAACTCACCATCGTCTAAGACCTTGCCTGGTTCTACCGTATGGACCTTAATGGGATAGGAAAAGTGGGTTTGGGAACAGCGCCGGCAAGTCTGTAGATACTCATTTAGCTTGGGTGGCCCATATATATCAATGCGCGACACATTGCCCGCCAAACCACAGCTTGCCAGCAGACCCATCAGGCCAAAAATATGATCACCATGCATGTGGGTGATAAAAATGCGCCGAATCTGGCTAGATTTTAAATCACTTCTGAGAAACTGGTGCTGGGTGCCCTCTCCACAGTCAAACAGCCACACTTCGGCCCGCTGCGGTAAGCGTAGGGCAACACTTGACACATTGCGTGCCCTGGTGGGAACACCGGAACTAGTACCGAGAAATGTAATTTGCAAAGGACTATGGGGGGAGTTGGCGAACAGGACGGAATCTGGCTAGCCTCCCCATTATTATGCTTGACAAGGGTTGGGTTTGACCGGACCTAGCGGGCTCTTGCCGCCTGATGCATGGGGTATTTGGATTTGCTTGGAGTTGGTTTGTCTGTTTTTAATAGCGTGGGTTTTGTGGGTTCCTACCCCCATGCTTGCCTCGCTGAAGGGCCTGGCAGCTTGTCCTAAACTATGTTCAAGTGATGTCCAAGTTTTACCTGTTGTGCACCTTGAGATACAACGAGCGTTCTGGGTGGGGACAGGATTTATACCAAAATCAGAGTTTTTACGACCAATACATCAAGATCCCCTGACTTTTTCGCTATCTCAATAATTTAATTTGCTTTGTGAACTCGTTTACTGACAATCCTTAGGTAGTAACACCGACGTCCTTAAGCAGAAACTCATTGCAATTTAGTGAAGATTCGTCACAGAAAAAAGTGTACTGATTGTTACAATATCCTACGGAGATTGATTAGACGGTGCGTAATGCATTTTCAACCACCTCCAAATGAGAGATAAACGCAAAGTCAGAAGACTTTTTGAAATCGGTCCCTGTTCAGGGCCGATTTTTCTTTTGGTAGATTTTTTTGTGCTGCTGGGTTAATTGTTAGGGCGATGGTGATAAACCATGGCCTGTTGGAGATACTTAATGAAGTGGTCGCTGGCATGATCGATTAGGGCTGGGCGAATTCGCTGTCGGTAGCTGCGGTTAAACGCCGTGCCTTTAATCACATCCCGTTTAATTAACAGATAGGCTCGAATCCGTTCAGAGATTCGCGATCGCACCTGGGTACCGTTGACAATAAATCCCTTGGGAGCCACCTGGGCATCAAACATATCCACCAGGTAACGCCTCACCGTATCCGAATAGTTAAACCAGCTGGCTTCTGAGATGGCAGAGCTGACGGAGAGGGCAGGATTCTCATACAGCAATCGGCCAACGGCAAAGGCCACCAGATCAGAGGCATAGTCCTGTGCGGAGGCAAACTGATTCATTAGTTTAGTCAGGGCCTCTGGCTCATAGGCCTGGGGGCCATATTTATCCAGATACACTTCAATCGGTTGGGCCGTATCCCCAATGGCGGCTGTGTATTCGCGGCTATCGTACCCCCGCCCCGTGAGTAATTTGGAGGAGAGCCATAGGGCACCATCACTGAGGGTGGAGCGGAGATTGCCCCCCCAGGTTTGGTCGGAGAGGGCGGCCATAAAGTGGGCAAAATCAATGCTCTGGCCCATGAGCACCACCGATTGGTTGTCTAGCTCTCCTTTAATAAATGTGGGATTATTGCCAGCCACAATTTCCCAAAATTTACTTGCATAGGAGGCGCGGGTATAGGCCCGTAAAGACCGCACCACTTGGATTGAGGATTCCTGAGGTCGCTGCTGCTGGTAATCGTCAATAAATCGCAGCATTTTTTCTAAACTTGCTGCCATCGTTCCACACTGCGCGGTTAGCTATGCATGCTAGGTTAACGTGAGACGGCTAGGGATAGGTCAAGATTAATTGTGCTTTTAGGGCTGATGAGGGTCTGTTAGTCCCAATTGTTCAGCATTGCGGACCATTGATTCAGTAACCCGCGTATTTGGACACGGCGGGATTCAAAGGTGGCCGCCACCCAAATCAGAGTGATGCCAAGCACAATCCCAACCGCCCAAAGCAGCCGACCATCGGTACTGATGAAAATCATGGTAGTTCGCAATATTTGCAGGGCAAAGGTGAGGGTACCTGTGTAGAGGTAAGCCCGCACCTGCCCACCTAGGCCCAGGCTAATAAACCCAAAACTAATCAGCAGACTCAATCCCGTCATAACCAGTTGGGGGCTGGTTTCGGCTTGAAAAATGGCGGTTAACCCCACCAGCAGGGTGGCAAAGCTGCGGAGCCGGTGGCGTTGGTGGCGGGTTGTATTCCTTTGCCAGTGGGGGTCGACCTCTAGGATATATAGGGCCGATATCCCCACCAGAGTACTGAACCACAGGGGTGTTAGCCAGCCGTGCTCTAGGAGATAACGCACCAGGGACCAGTTGAGTAGCCCTAGGCTGATATAGCTCAGGCGGATGGCCCGGAACTGTTGGGCCATGGCGGCATAGAACGCTCCCACTAGCAGCAGGCTTTGGGTTTTTACCGTCGCCAGGCCCAGCATTGTCGCCAGCAGGGGCCAGACCAATGCCATGCGCTGCCAAGGACGTACCGGCCAACCCCAACGCTGCCAGGGCAGTTTCTGGATGACTAAACTTAGACCACAGGCAAGTAGAGGGCCCCAACTTCTAAGCAATGTCAGGTTTGGTAGTAGCTGTTGTACTCCGTACGGCACGGCAACGGTGGCGATGATCAGGCCAGTCCAGGTCCATTGGGAATAGCTGGGGTGCTCCCTGGCGAGGGGCATTTTGCCTGTGGTTAGCTTAGGGGCATGGGTGGGAAACCAGCGGTAATTTCCCTTGAGCCAGCCATAGAGGGATAGCAAGCTGGTTACCCCTAGCCAAAGCCTTACGCCGATGAGACTTTGGCCGACAACCATGGCCATCGTCGCCAGGACCACGGCCAACAGCCAGTGGAGCAGGGCCGCTGTCTGAACCTCCGTTTCGGTGAGTTGACTGTGGCGCTGCATCCATCGCTGGCAGAGGAGATAGATCAGTGCGATCGCAACTCCCACCAGGGCCAAAATCGTCAATCCATCCCCCGGTTCACCCCCGCTGGCCTGGAGCATGCGATGGATCACCAGTTCGTAGATCCCCAGAGACAGTAGCCCCAGTCCGCCATAGTTCAACGGTCGTAGCTCTGTCTGTCGTTGAGCTATGGCCAATGTCACCAGCCCCAAGACCACAGAATAAAAGCCTGTGGTCCCCGTGAAGTGCAGGTGGCCCAACAGCAGTCCCAAGGCTCCATAGGCCAATGGAATGAAATGCCAGCTAGTGGGGTAAGGCTGCTGGTTTCGTTGGGTATTTATTGTCCCCATGAGCTGGGTGATCAACCCTAGGGCGGCCATGGTGGCTCCACAGGTTTGGGGATTGGTTTCCCGATGCCCTAGGGAGATCGCCAGGGTGATGCCGAGGGCCACCCCATAAGCCAACTCCCAATAGTCCGGATCTGTCAGCCGTCGTCGATCACCCCAAAACCTGGCCAGGACTAGGGCGATGGCGGCTATGCCGTAGCGAAAAAGGATGTCTGTATCTGGAGATATTGGTTGGGCTGTAAGGATGCGATCGCTAATTCCAGTTCCTAGACCATGGGCCAGCAACACGGTCAGTGTGAGGCCCAAACTCAGCCCCACCGCCAAACCGCGACTCCAACCCCGGCTCGCGATGCCATAGGCCTGCCCCAAGGGGGAAGATGACCGACTGAGGGAGTGGGCCAGCACAGTGAGCCCTGCAGCAAAGAGAGCCATGGCCAAAAATAACTGAGCCAGGTTATGGGGCCAGGGACTGGGCCAGAGCCGGGCTGCCGTATGGCCACCGGCCACGGCAAAGCCCACTGTTAGGGCTGGCAGATATTTTTGACTGGGCCAACGGCGGCTATGGAGAAACAGCATGCCTGCGCCCATGGCCAAGGCAACCGTTGCCATGGGCCAGGAACTGAGCAATAAAATTTGACCCCCCAGAGCCACTACTGTCAGCGTTGTGGCAATTTGGGGGCGGTCTGTAGCAAACCGTTGCTGGTGGACTAGCCAGGTCAATAGTCCCGGCACCACCAGCCATATCAGGTGGATCCAGCTGCCCCCGTTGCCCAGCCAATTATCCAGCCAGCTGTCCAGCAACAGACTATAGGCCATGACGCTGGACCCGATACCCAGATACCAAGCCGATCGCCGCCATTCAAGATAGTGGCTACTGGCAACACTGATGATCCATTCCACCCCCGTCAGCCCCATCAAGACCATGGCCCACTGGAGATTGCCCCAGTCAGGTATCCGGGCACTGATCACATAGAGTCCACTGAGTAAGGTGACCAACGCCGCACTGTGGGTGCCATAGATTAACCAACTGGGGGCCGAGGTCCGCAGCCGAGTAAAGGCCCCAAAGGTAAGGGTTAGCCCCGCTAAACTGAGGGGGAACAGAAATGATTCCACCTGGGGTAGGGCACAGAGCACCAGGCTAGCGCCAATGACTAAGGCTAACTGCTCAGTCTGCAGAGCCCAGCCATGGTTTCCCTGGCGTTGAAACCGTCTGCTCCCCAGCACCATGACGCCGACGTAGCCATACAGCCACACCCCAGCGACATGGAAGGCATTGACGGGTTCTAGGGTGAATTTTTCTACCCCCGTTAGGATAGTTTGGGTCAGTTGTGTGGGCAGGGCGAGCCACCCTAGGCCACAGGCCTGTAAGCCCATGAGCCAGAGGATGGATAGGGTGCGCAACTGCTCATGTGTCTGGGTTTGTCGTTGCAAACGCTCCAGCCATAACCAGCCGGCTAAGCCACTGACACCCATGGCTTGTAGCGGTTGTTGCTCGATGGAAACTAGCCAGCCCAGGAGCATTAACCCTGCCCCTAGCTGGGGCCAGAGCGGATACTGGCGATGTAGCCGACAGAGCATCCAGCCACAGATGCCCCAGGCTAGACCGAGTTGATAAATGGGGACTTGGGCAATCCAGAGACTGCGCACTAAAAGGATGATGAGGGCCACCACGACTAAAATTCCCCCCGGTTTTGTCCCCGAGGCACCGTCTATTTCTGTGGCCTCATCCCTAGTCGCCTCACCCCCAGACGGTGGGCCTAATAAATTCTTCGCATTTTCCTTGGGTGTGGTCCTAGACACTGTGCCTAATAAATTCATCGCACTGCCTACAGTGCCGACATAGGTGGCTAATATGGGCCACAGGGCAAAGCCCCATCCCCAATGCAGCCAGCTCAAACCCAGGAAATTTAACCCCGCGCGTCGTTGCGGAGCCAATACCAGGGTTAATCCACTCAGGCCAACGGTAGCCAGCATCGCTAGGGCAGTAGCTCCACCGCCAGACCCATGGATTATCCCCAGGGCATCCATCATCCATATATTCAGAGGAATTAGCAGCAGCGTTGCCGCTTTGAGCATTTGAGCCGTCGTTTGCAATTTGGCCTGGGCCGCCGTCCAATAGCTAGCGGCCCCAAAGGCCAGGGTATAAATCAATAGAATGGCGTACTGACCCACCGTCGAAAACGACTGCCACTGGCTGGCGGCTAGTACCCCCGACGACACCACCACCAAAAACACCCCCAGAAATAACAGCCATAGGACGCTGATTTCTGCCAAAAATGACTGCACTAGGTCCGATTTGCAGCGGGAAAAGAGCGATGCTCGACTCACCGTAGATGCGGCTGGTGCGGCTGTAGTGGCGAGACTGGGAGCCGTTGACTCTGGTATGGGGCTGGTTGCGGCCAAAGGGATTGCCGCTGAGGCCTCGGGTATTTTGTAGGCAATCGGTAGGCGGCTACATAGGGTTTGGCCCATATTGATCACTTGGGTTTCAGAGACCAACCCCAGTTCTAGCCAGCGATCTAACTCCCGGAGGAGATGGACCTGAGCGGCGACCGTATTTGTATCAACCAGAATTTTTAGGTGCATGACACATTTTCCAGGGTGACGCCCATGGATCTGGCGTCATCTCTCGATTGTGTCTAGTTAATGGTTCAATGCCCATGAGTATGACGAAGCATGTATGGAGCTGGGCCAAGTCCACGTAGTTGAGCGAAGTTCTGGGAAGTAATCCGCAGTGTCATTGGGCCGCTACCTTTTTGCTCTAGCCTGTGCTCTATTCCCATGTCCTGCTCACCCCGTCCTCGATGCAACTGTTAAGTAAGTTAACGTTGTACACCTTCGTCCTTAACAAAGCTGTTGCAATCAACATGTTTGGTTAGCTTCTGTGAGATTATTGGGCTCAGATGCAGCTAGCGCATGGGCGCTGGTAAGTCATATCGTTTCTGTGCCACTTCCATACTTGTTTTGGAACTTGTTTTGGCATGGTGCTACCAAGGGTGGCTTACGGCCTCAGCGATTTGGCTAGCGTTACATATATGGGTGTTGTTGCTCCTCGGTATGATTTTATTTCAGCCATTGAATCAGCAACGGCACGTTCAAATTTCCTGTCTTACGACTGTCCATTTCATAGGAAGACGTTCTTATGGCAACTAGTTTTGCAAGCGCAACTGGAGCCCCCGAAGTGGGTAACGTTGCGACTCCGATTAATTCTTCTGCGGTTGCACGTACTTACATTAATAATTTGCCTGCTTACCGGGCAGGTCTGTCTCCATTTAGCCGTGGTCTAGAAGTGGGTATTGCCCATGGCTATTGGTTCTATGGACCTTTTGCTTTGTTAGGCCCACTGCGGAATACAGACTACAGCTCTGTGGCTGGTGCTCTGTGTGCTGTTAGTTTTGTCTTTATCCTAACTGTGGCAATTGCTATCTATAGTGCAACTTCCCCGGCTGGACCTGCAGGCACATTGACCACGCCTAATCCTCCTGAGTCCTATGCGACCCGTGAAGGCTGGAGCAATTTTGCTAGCGGCTTCTTTATCGGTGGCTGCGGTGGTGCTGTGTTTGCATTCTTGCTAACCCAAAGCCCTCACCTACTACCTTTGCAGTCAATTTTTGGTGGCATGTAGGGCTATTCTTTAGCGGTTACTAGAACGTCCGTTAAACGAATCGTCATTCCATGGTCAGCGCCTCCATTTTTGGGGGCGCTGACGTTTTAAAGAGTTTTTGATGATGTTGGTCCATGGATTTATTTGAACAACATCGACAGACGTTGATGGGGTCAGAGGCTCCGTTGGCGGCCCGCATGCGTCCCCGTAACTTAGATGAATATGTGGGTCAGGATGCCATTGTGGGTCCGGGGCGGTTGCTGCGGCGGGCGATTCAGGCGGATCAGCTATCGTCGTTATTGTTTTATGGGCCGCCGGGGACGGGTAAGACCACCCTGGCCCAGGTGATTGCCAATACGACGAAGGCCCATTTTATTGCCATTAATGCAGTGCTGGCGGGGGTGAAGGATATTCGAGGTGCGATCGCAACCGCCCAAGATCTCCGGGGACAACACGGCCAACGCACCATTCTCTTCGTTGATGAAGTCCACCGGTTTAATAAGTCCCAGCAGGACGCCCTTCTGCCCTGGGTGGAAAACGGTACCGTCATTCTGATTGGGGCCACCACCGAGAATCCTTATTTTGAAGTCAATAAGGCCTTGGTCAGCCGGTCTCGGGTATTTCAGCTCAAACCCCTGGGGCCAGAAGACCTGCGGCGGATCGTGCAGCAAACCCTCACCGACCCAGACCGAGGCTATGGCGATCGCAATATCCAGATCGATGACGATGCCCTAGACCATCTGGTTAACGTCGCCAACGGCGATGCCCGTGCCCTGCTGAATGCCCTAGAACTGGCGGTGGAAACCACCCCAGATAGTCCCATTTCCTTGGCCGTGGCAGAAGAGTCGATCCAGCAGCGGGCGGTGCTATACGACAAGGAAGGGGACGCCCATTTCGACACTATCAGTGCCTTTATCAAAAGCATGCGGGGTTCGGACCCTGATGCCACCCTCTACTGGCTGGCCCGCATGGTCTATGCCGGAGAAGACCCCCGGTTTATCTTTCGCCGCATGGTGATTTTTGCGGGGGAAGATGTGGGGTTGGCGGACCCCCAGGCGGTGGTGGTGGCCAACAGCTGTGCCCAGGCCTTTGACCGGGTGGGTCTGCCCGAAGGGCGCTACCCGTTAGCCCAAGCAGCGCTGTACCTGGCCACCTGCCCCAAGTCCAACAGTGTCATGGGCTTTTTTGATGCCCTGGCCACCGTAGAAAAGGAGCGGGAAGCGGAAGTGCCTAATCCTCTGCGGGACCCCAGTCGGGACCAGGAGGAATTTGGTCATGGCCAGGGATACTTGTATCCCCATGCCTACCGGGACCATTGGGTGGAACAGCAGTATTTGCCCAGTGGCCTTCAGGGCAAGGTGTTTTATCAGCCGTCTGCTCAAGGGTATGAAGACACCATTCGTTTAGAGGTGGCCCGGCGCAGGGAAGCCCAGTTGGCGGCGGTGATGGAGATGGACTTGCCGGAGGTGCTGACATTTGGACCGACGGATCGGGCTCAGGAACGGTGGTTGCAGCGCACCCTGGGGAATGCGGGGGAGTCGTTGCGGGCTGTGTGCGATCGCATCTACACCACTCTCAAACCCCAGCGACACCATGTCTTGCTAGATCTCAATGCCGGTCTCCTCACCTGGGAAGCCCTGCGCCAGGTTCCCGAAGGTGGCGTCTATGCCTGTGCCGCCACCGAGCAAATTCGGCAAGCCATGGCCGAACAAGCCCAAACCCTCCATGACTTAGCCCGTCCGGTTTTATGGTCTACATCGTTAGAGCAATTGCCTAGGATCTTAGAAACCCAGGCAACCGATGTGGTATTTGACGGTATCGTCGGGCGCAATGCGTTCAAGGACCTGGCTAATCGAGCCGTTATCTGGCAACAACTGGCTGATGTGCTGGCTCCGGAGGGCCGCATGGTGCTGACGGAAACGATTCCGTTCCGTACTCTGCGGCTGTACAGCTTGCTGGCAAACGATGCGCTGCCCCCAAAACTATTTCAGCGGCTACGGGAGGTGGAGGATAGTCTTTACACCCAGGATTCAGATCGATATTGGGATTTGGACGCGATCTCTGGTTGGTTTGATGGCTCGGGGTTAGTGGCCGATGTCGACCTGATGCGGCTACCGGCGGAGCTAACGGTCACCCGTCAATTACAACAACGATGGTTTGGTCCTGAGTCTCGTTATATGGGGCATTTGGCCACCGCTTTTTCCAAGGCAGAACTGGTAACAATTCAACAGACCTATATCCGAGAGATTGGCACCGCCCTTTCCTGGGAAACCAGCATTGCCCTCATTACGGTCCGCAAAACTACCGCTAGCTAGGGATGGTTTTTGGCTTCACTGTCCGCTTCACCTAAGTCCAGTCGTTTCCATCAATCCCATCAGCTTATACTTGCGTCCATGGGTGGAGGCTATTTTTTCGCTATAGCGGTCCCATGTAGCGTCTTTCCCCTGGGCGGCATAGGCTCGCTGTATGCGTTGCAGCCACTTCACGGCTGTGCCATAAGCTTTGGCGTTACCTGCGTCCATAATTTGTTCCGCCTCTCGTTGGGCGACTTTGATCACCCAATCGCTGTGGCTCTCGATAGCCGCATCCATTACTCGCATCACCAGCGTTGATGAGCTATAGCTATAGGTGGAGGAAGAGACGGATGCGATCGCATCATCCACCAATCCTTCTTGCAAAAAGATATCCACCTTAGCCTCCCGCGCCATCCAGTCATTCGCCTGTCGCAGATAGGCCAATAATTTGGCCTTAGTCTCCGACCAATCCGGGGAGAGAGATTCAACCGTTCGATATTCCGATAGGGAAGGTTTAGCTTGAAAGGCAATGATTCTAGTCTCTAGTGCTATGGCTAATTCATTTAAACCTTTCGCCAGTTCACTGGTCCACACAGCAAAGTCAAACACCTGATAGGGAGAGCGGTCCTCCTCAAATTTCAGCCCCCGCATGGCAATGTCCAGGGCCTGATCCAGTTGGTTCTGTTTCCGCAATATTTCTGCTAGGGACTTTGCTTCTGCCAGGGTGGTCATCTCTTCAGTGGCCACCGCCACTGCTTCATCCGTACGGCCCAGTTGGCCTAACATGGTCAAATATTCTTGCGTGCAGCCTTCAGCCTCGGCCAAATACAAATACTCTTCGTAACGTTCCTGTCGCTCCAATACTTTTAGGCGAATCCGACTAAAGCTATCCGCCCAAGTGGGCGCTTCCCCTGACCAAGCCCCTAGTGCTGAAATGTCTCCCTGCAAGACACTTACTAGGGGGGGATAGTCCCAACCCTGCCTCAACGCTTCAAGGGCCATGGCAAAACTACCCAGCTCCTGTTGCCAGATTTCCAGTTTTTCCTGCCATTCTAGAGCCTCATCACCAGTCAGGTCCGTACTCAAAATCGCTTCGGTCCAGGCCGTATCTAAATCTATATTGAATTCATCGGGTCCCATGCCAATGAATTCATAGACTGTTCCCCAGTGGGCAATACAGCCTTCGGTGATGCCCGACATCACTACCATGGCATTGTGGCCATCGCCTTGCTCAGCAAAGGCCAATGCATCTGCCGACAATTGTTCTAGCTCGTAGGCAATATTGTCGTCATCACGACCATATTCCCAGTCATGAACCGCACTGCGCAAAATTTCCCTTACCCGGCGCTTAAATGGGGCTGGATCAACGCTGGTTTTGCGTTTGGATCGTTTGGCTTGACCTACTTTGGGTTGGCTCAGCTGAGTAACATAAAACTCCACCGCCTCAATCAGCTCAGGGTTGTCGTCTACGAGGGTTTGCACCAATCCTTGGGTTTGGTCAGGGGTTAATGGGGCTAATAGCTGCGCTAAAGTGGGCCGTTGGTCAATGGTATCCGGCTGTTCTATACAAGCAATTAGGGTGGCAACGATATGTTTGCACCAGCCTTCAAAGGCATAGGGGCAGCTACAACGGGCACTGGTAATGCCACCGCTATCAAAATTAGCGGTAATGCGATAGGGCAAAGGGTCATTGCCTTCTACTTCGCCTTGCAATACATGTTGTCGCTGGGTTAGCGACACGACTGCCCCTGATTTCCAGTAGTTTTTGCCCCGCGAAAAGGACTTATCGGTCGCATTACGCTTAATGGTCGATAGCGTTAGTTTTGGTAGTGTCATTACCCGATAGGTTTGGCTGAATGCATGCATCCAATGTTCCAATCATTGTGCATCGATGTGGCAATAAATCTGAGTTTAACCACGGCTAGATTAAAGATTTGATCGATTGTGGAGAGGTCTCTCCCTCAGGCCAAACCTATGACTGATATCAATATTTTTCATTCCGCCCTTTATAAAAGGGCATTATCCATTGCTGTTTTGACTTCGTCTATGACGGCAAGAATGTCCGGCTTTTCGTGGGCAATCACATCCTTTTCGAGTGGACTGGCATCCGTCTGAGGTCTTACCTAAGTGGGCGATAACGATTATCCCAGATTCGTGGGGGCTTATTAAAGTGCAAACCTCTAAGCTTTTCCGACGGTTACATCAGGTGGAAGATAGCCTATACACCCAGGACCCTGACCGATATTGGGATGTGGATGCCATTCCTGGCTGGTTTGAGGGTACGGGTTTAGTCGCTGACCAAACTCTGATTAAACTGTCCAGGGAGCTGGTGGTGACCTGTCAGTTAAAGGCGCGATGGTTTGGGGAGGAGTCCCGTTATATGAACCATTTAGCCCAGACCTTTGCTGACCAGGATTTGGCCAGGATTCGGCAGGCGTATCAGCAGGATTTGGGGGCCAGTGTTACTTGGCAAACAAGCATTGTTTTAGTGGTGGCTCACACCCCTAACGCTCATATCTATGATCTCACGGAGAAAAGTACGTGAGGTAACTGTAATGATTGGGTATAAAAAACGTCTACGTAGGGTAACCCCCATTACAATAAAGCTTATGTATGTCCAGAACGGTAACGGTGCCTAGAACGGTCGTTTTGTCGTCAGAGAGACTACAGATTTCAATTTGGATGTGATTTAAAGTTTTCTCCTTCCAGCATTTTCCTAATGGTCATCCGTTTTTTTCGCCCCCAGCCCAACGCCATTGGCAAATTCCCTACAACTGCTCCTGAAACAACCGCTCCTGAACAAGAGACGCGGTCGGCAGTAGCTGCGGAAGATGGAGCAGCCTCCGATGTGAGCGCCCTATTTGAACAAGGGTTACAGAAAATGAGTGGGGATGACTACGCAGCTGCCCTGTCCCTGTTTGAGCAGGTGTTACTGGTCCTGCCGGAGAGTCCCAATGTTTGGGAAAAACACAGCGTCGTCTTACAAAAGCTGGGTCGGTATGGTGAGGCCCTAGAAGCCAATGCAAAAGCTATGCAGCTTTACCAGGCTGGGGCTAAGCCGTTAGTGGTGGATGTGACCAAAGGTTGGACGACGAAACATTGGGTGGAGGAGGGCGACACCTTATTTTTGCAGCACCGTTATGCAGATGCGATCGCAGCCTATGACGCCGCCCTCGGCACCCAACCCGATTTACCTGATGTGCTTTATAACAAAGGCGTATCGCTGTTTAACTTGGGCCGTTACGAGGCTGCGATCGCAGCCTATGACGCTGCCCTCGATCTCAACCCGGACCTATATGCAGCCTTCAATAATCGGGGTCTATCCTTGGCTAAGCTGGGCCGCCACGAAGAGGCCATCGCAGCCTATGATGCGGTCCTCATCCTCAAACCGGATCTGCATCAAACGCTGAATAATAAGGGCCTATCTCTGGCTAAGTTAGGGTGTTACGAAGAGGCGATCGCAGCCTACGATGAGGCGCTAGTGCTCAAACCAGATAAATCCAGTACCCTCTATAACAAGGGCCTATCCTTTGCCAAGTTAGATCGTCATGAAGCAGCGATTGTGGCCTACGATGCGGCCCTCCAGCTTCAGCCCAACCTCCAGGACGCCCTTTACCACAAAGGGTTATCCCTAGCCCAGTTAGGTCGCCACGAAGCGGCCATTGAGGCCTATGACACGTCCCTGGCCATCAACCCCGATCTGTACGACGAACGTTATAACAAAAGCCTATCGCTGCAAGCCTTAGGCCGTCCCCAAGAGGCCCTCGCCGTCTGGGACAATACCCTCACGCTGCAGCCAGACAATGACAAAGCGCTTTATCAAAAAGGCTTAGTCCTGCACAAATTAGGTCGCTACAAGGAGGCTGTTGCCACCTATGATGCCATCCTGGCCATGCAACCAGATGATTGCCAAGCTCTCTATAGAAAGGGCCATTCCCTGTTTAAATTAGGTCGTTTTAACCAGGCGGTGGCTGCCTATGATGCGGCCCTTGCCATTGAGCCACACATGCGAGACGTGCTCTATAGCAAAGGGGTGGCCCTGGCTAATTTAGGCCGTTGCCAGGAGGCGATTGGGGTCTATGATGCCATCCTGGCCATGCAACCAGACGATCATAAAACCCTTCATAGAAAAGCTGCGGCCTTGCGTCGGTTGGGTTCTTAGGAAGATGCGATCGCGGCCTACGACCCTTGCTGTCAAACCCAGACGTCCGAGCCGCAAAAGCTGTAGAGAAGTGCCGCCAAAAGTTTCCTCTGTTTCAGCTGCTTCGGAGCAAAAGCTTTTGGTGCCTCAAATTTATTCAATTTGTGCTGCCTGTCACTGCGTTTTGGTGGCTGGCTCCTCACGTATTTCGGAGAGCTCCACCTGCAGCAGAGCGCTTATGGATAGAGTTAATTCCCTGGGCTTTAGCTTTGGGCTGGGGGGGTGCCGCACTGTTAAATTCGCCCATTGGCTTACTGTCTTTGGCTTCCATGGACCCAAAATCAGAAAAATTCTGGACAAAAGCAAACCAGCTGATGGTTATGTTTGCTGGCAGCGATCGCAAACCTACTCGGTATCATCATCGTTGGTTTAGTTGCCATCAGCTGCGGGTATTACATCAGCAGCGTCAAACTAAGTCCTAACCATTATTCAAAACCAGAACTGTCCACAATCAGCCCTTCCAACGCTTCCTGTAAATCCTTGGTCAGTGTTGCCACGGCCTTTCTTCGACTGGCCTTATAGTCAGCCCAGCGATCGCAAACACCAATCGGCTCCCCCACCGTCAGTAACGCTTCCCGTTTGCCCAAAGAAGGGCGAGGAAACGGATTCTCTCCCTGGAGCCGGGCCACCATATCCGCCAATAGCAACACCGTTTCTGAGAACCTTTCCGCCGTGGGCTTTTCCAACACATAGCGCCCCGTCACCGCCACAAAGCTTTCCACCAAGCGCATGTGCCACATGCGCAAATCCGCCTCTTCGGCAATGCGATCCGCCAGTCCCCGTTCCACGGCAGACAGGGCCGAGGCATCCCGCAAATCCTCACGAAAAATCCGTTCCCATCCCGCTTGCTCCAAGCGGCGACAGCGATCGATTACTGAACCCTTGGGCTTCAGGTCAAAGTAGTTTTCTGCCACCGCTAAGGCCCCATTGAGCAGATGTTTCAGCCGCTGAGCTAGCTGGGCATTCCCCTTTTCGTCAGCCGTATCCGGGCGTTCTAAACCATAGATCTGTTGATAATAATTCTCCATCAGGGCGAGTAGATGCTCCGCCAATCGATAGAGGCGGCCGTAGAGATTTTTAATGTGGGCTGTGGGCAAGTCGACGGGTAGCGATCGCAAAAACTCATCACTCACTTCAGATAGGCCACTGCGTTCCTCCAATTGACCCAATAGCTGATCAATCGCCTCCCAGGGCGCATCCACATAGCGGTATTGAATACCCAGGGGCACAATGTACACCGACTCAGACCGCTCTGCCTTGGCCAAATCCTCCACACACCAAAAAGCCAGCTGCGGCACCCCTGGTTCTAAAGGACTAACAATTTCGTTATGGCCGTTATTCCCCCCTTCCGGTGCCGCCGTCAGGGGAAACTGACCATTGGCTAAAAGCTGTCGGGCCGATTTTAGGGCCACCAGATCCAACTTGCCCCGCTGGATCGACACTCCCCCCAATCGAGAACATAGCTGACCCACCCAGTTCCCCGCCCATAGGGGAATTCCCCGGTCATATATAAAATGACTATGGACTGGCTGCAGGTTTATACCTAGCTGTTTGGCCGACCGGGGCACTGCCTGCCATAGCAGATGGGCGATGCCTATGGCATCTTCCGGAGCAGGGTGGCGAAACGCAATGACAAACCGAGTTTTCCCCGCCTGAAAATCTCCATACAGCTGGGCTAACACCTCCGCATTGTTAACCTTGATGGTTACCACATCCGTTTGCCAACGGACCCAACCCGGCAGTAACCCCTGCATCAGACGCCTGACCCAGGGGGTAAATCGTTCAGGAATAAAATCTAGGGGGGGCTGAGCACGCATGATCGCGTTCGTCACAACAGGAGTCCTCCAGCAGGCATATTTCAGGAATGTGAAGCTGCTTCACGGTTACTTAATCTGTACAGCAGACTTTGGCTTCGTCATGACGATGGTACCGGGCTGTGACGATTTCTCAACTGTCTATCTTGAACTATCTTGAAACTCTCTGAAACCCTCGCTCGTCTTGCTTTACGGATTCAGGATATCGTTCATCTATCTTGAGAGACTTTACTATTTGCTCAAAGCTTTTAAAGCTTCCATAAAACGCCCTAGGTCCAATCACGCATTTTGAATGTGCAAGCTTTAATAAATACAGCTATAAATGACGCACTACCTCTGATAGGTTTACCTTTGATAGGTTTACCGCCTAGATTAAATTTCTGAACGCCCTAGGGTAAGTCCTAATGCATAAGGACTTTTCCCATGCCAGTCACTATGCTTAAACAACTCTCTAACAGATTTTTTCTGTTGTGAGCAATGGGGGCAATATGGTAGGCGAGCAGAAAATTCTAAATGCCCATTTACTTTTCTCTTTCTACCCACCAAGCTAGTCTCAGTCTGTTGAGAGGCTTGTCTGTGAATCTACTGAATTAGGGTGACAATCGACCGCACTTATAGCCTATTGCTGTTAAGTTGTTTCGTCATTGTCCATGTCTACGCTTAGAGCTTCCCGTTTCAGCAACCCAGCCGTGACACCTCTTGATGCTTCTAGCATCGAGGCTTTATCACTGCCTTGGGATGCACTGATTAATAACGTTAATAATGATTTTGATACCGCAAGCACAATTGTCGATTCCATATTGACAGTTCAGGAACGGTGTCAAGTTACTCCTTTTTACATCCAGGCTGTCATTGCCAATTCTTCTGTATTTTTAGTCTCTAATACGGGTAGTTCTGAAACTTTAAACCTCACTAATGCAGGTGCCTGTTGGCTTGTAGGGAAATCCATCAGCTGTGCTTTGCCGGTGGAAGATTCAACTGTTGACCCTTGTCATGCAGTTATTCGCCATACCCCAGAAGCTGGATTTTTTATTGCTGATGTTGGCAGTCAGTCGGGTACGCACTTAAATCGTCGTCGTCTTCCGCCTCAAAAGCGTCAGCTGCTGAGGGATGGTGACATGATTGAACTAGGAAATCTAGTGGTGGAATTCTTTGTGGATAATTTTGATCGCCTTGAAGAACCACTAGAGACCCCTGAAACAATCCGTCCAGGATGTGATGTGACCTATCCAGGCTGGGAAGTCGTGCATTAGAAGACGGTTTGTTGACATGACCCCACCCTAGGTGCGCCGATATTGGCCACCGGGAAGTGGGGCGATAACGCCAGCTAGTTCTAATTGTAATAAGCCACTCAGCAGGGCACTTGTGTCTAGCTGGGTGGCTTTTACTAAGTTGTCTAGGCTGATGGGTTCATCCGGAATCATCTGAAAAATATGTTGTAGGGCGATGTCTAATTCCACTGTTGGCTTAGGGGCTGGCTCGGTGTTTGCTGGGGCCATAGTATGGGGGCTCTGGTGTGGACTGTTGTCTGGCCGCTGGGTCTTCCAAGTGTTGCCGTTAGTGTTGTTGCTGTTTGCTGTTTGCTTGTCTTGGGTTGGGGGCTGATGGGCTAAGCCAATATTTAGCAGGTCTGTGACTAGGTGATCTTCGCCCATGACGATGGTGGCTCCTGTGTTGATCAGCCATAAACAACCCCGGGCGGTGGGGTTGTCTAAACCATCGGGTAGGGCATAGACATGGCGGCCATAGTCATTGGCTAAATAGGCTGTGATTAAGGCCCCCGAGCGTTCCGGTGCCTCAGTTACTAGGGTGGCATGGCTGAGGCCAGCGATGATGCGGTTTCGCCGGGGAAAATGACTCCGGTCTGGCGGTGTCCCATCGGGATATTCGCTCAAAATCAGTCCGGTTTCTAGGATTTTTTGGTAGAGGGTGGCGTTGCTAGGTGGATAGACCACATCCACTCCTGTGCCCAATACGGCAATGGTTTGGCCTCCTTCGTTGAGGCAGCTTTGGTGGGCATGGGTGTCAATGCCATTGGCCATGCCGGATACGATGGTGAACTGCTGCTGGCTCAGGTGACGGCTCAGGCGCTGGCTCCAACGGCGGCCATAGGGACTGGGGCGGCGGGTGCCCACAATGCCCACCGTTATGGCGGGGGTTTGGTTTGGGCGTAGGGGCCCTCGGTGGTAAAGGATGGGAGGAGGATCTGGAATTTCCCATAGTAAGCTGGGATAGTCTGGGTCGGCGGGGGTCCAAAAATGGGGGTATTGGGCTTCGTGCTGCTGGAGCAGGTGTTCGGGGTGGATATGCGATCGCAACCCCCCAATTTGATCCGCCGTTACCAGACCAATGCCATCGACGGTGAGTAGATCGGCTGGGTCTGCCTGCCATGCCAATGCTAGGGACCCAAAGCGCTCATGCAGCCGCTTGATCAGTACCGGCCCCACATCTTTAACCTGTGACCAAGCCAGCCAATATGCCCGTTCCAATCTGGGGTCCCCGTCAGTCCAACGGTTTTAGAATGCCCAAAGGTCTGAAAAAGTCGATGGAAAAGAGCTAGGGAAAAGGGCTGAGCAGCCAGGGTCGCAGTCAGGGTCTGAGTTTAGGCCCTGGCCTGGTTCTGTTGCTTGAGATAGTCAAAAACGCTTTTATCGCCAATGTCCGGGGGAATGGGCTGCACCAGCTTACGGAGGGCAAAGACGGTAAATAAAACGCCCCAAACTCCGAGTAACTGTTGCCCTAAATCCACGGGCAGGGCTCCGACCATATGGGTTAACAACAGGGCGGGCACCAACAGCGTTAAGATCTTGGTTTCTAACCGGTTAAAACAAAATGCTTCCTTGAAGAAGATGCCGGTCAGGGCGGCAAAAGTAAAACCAATGCCCAAAATGGACAGGGGCTGCTGGTAAACCGTTAGGGCTAGGGGGCCAGGAAATGCGATCGCAATCCCTAAACTCGCTACCCCCCCTACCAGCCAGAAAACCTGTAATGCCAGGTGCAGCGGGCGCAGGTAAATGTGAATGAACCAAAGGCTGACCCCCAACCCTAGCCACATCAGCCCATACAGACCGGAAATTGCCCACAGTAGCTGATCGCTAGGGGCACCTGCCAAAATCAAAAGACTGACCCCCAGGGCAAAACTGAAGGCCGCTACCCCTAGCCCAATGCGGTAAATCACCACCTCACGTCGATCGTCTGGGGTAATTACAAACGTGCCAAACTGGCCGTCATAGGTCTCTAGCGTTGATTCTGGGTTTGATTCTGTCTGGGTTGTCACCATAAGCGCCTCCCGGCATGACCTGACACGAACTCGTCCCTTGTCCCACCTAGACCAGATCTGTAGAGCCCATAGCTTAGAACCCCTATCTCAAGTTGGCGACAACGGTAACTCAATGGTAAAGCATGTCCGCTGATCTCCACTCGTCACCTCAATCACCCCGTCAAGATGGCTCACCAGCTTTTGTACTAGAGCTAACCCTAGGCCGGTACCCCCTTGCTTCCAGGGATCTGCACTGGGCACTCGGTAAAACTTATCAAAAATACGGGGCAGCTCCCCTGGGGGAATTTCCACCCCCGTATTCACTAGGTCAAACTTTAAGGTTTTTTCGGCCTTGCCTGGGGTTACGGAGAGCATGATGGTCTCCCCTGGCGGCGTATATTTACAAGCATTGTTCAACAGCTCGGCCCAGATCCGATCTAAGCTCGACAGATCTGACTTCAAGCTCTGGGCATCCTGGTCTATGGTCATGGTCAGCTGCTGCTGGCGGCTAGTGGCGCGCTCCTGAAAACTATTGATCAGGGCCGGTAGCCATTCATTCAGGTTGATTTTTTGTGGGGCTAGCTCATGGTTGCCGACGTCCAGACGCTGCAGATCCAGCAGGTCGTTAATCAAACTAATTTCCCGCTCACATTCTTCTTTGAGAATGCGATAGTAGCGGGCGATGCGGCCTTGCTCTGCATTGGGTTTTGCCAGTTCCTGGTCTAAGCCCAGTTCTTGGTTCAAGGTTACTCCCAGGAGCTGCAGCGCCACGCGCATACTGGTGACGGGGGTGCGTAGTTCGTGGGAAACGGTGCTTAAAAAGTCATCCTTGAGGTTATTGACCTGTTCCAGTTCCCGCACTTGGGACTGGGACTCTTGATAGAGACGGGCCTGGCGGATGGCAATGGCGCACTGGTTGGCCACCTGCTGTACCAACCGAATCTCATCCGCGTTAAAGCCATGATCCTTGTTGTTAATTAGCCACAGATCACCCAAAACGCCCCGGTCATCAAAAATGGAGCAGGCCAACATGGACACCAGACCCCGCACCGGGTTGGGGGCAATGGAGCAAAACTGAAAGTACTGGCCTTCGAGCAGCTGGTGATAGACCTCGGGAAATGATTCCATTTGGGAGACCCGTCCCCGGTCCGATGGCAAGGTGGTGTATTCGTAATAGATGGTGGACGTGCCCTGCTCCAGGTCATAGAGGGAGGTATTGGACCCCCTAACGTCCAGGGCTTCCGTTAATTCTTGCACCGCTGTTTGCAGGATTTGTTTTTCGTCCAGGCTGTCCCGCACTCGGTCGGTAATTCGTTTTAGGGTGGCTTCAAATTCGGTGAGTTTATCTAGGGCGCTGTTGCGGTCGTCTAATCTTTGCCTTAACGCCCTGTTGGTGTATCGAGTCTGGACCAGTTCGCTGATGTCTTGGAGCGTATTGATCAGGATGGAGTCACTGCCTATCTGTAGCAAGGAACGACCGCCCAAAAACTGGCGTTGTCCGTCATGGGTGTCAATGGCAATGGGTTGGTTGGCGATGGTGCCGGCCTGAAAAAAGTTGTCATCTTGCGATCGCAACAATTCCGCATCAGCCAACGCCACCACTTCGGTGTCCAGGCAACCCACCAGCTGTTCCAGGGGCGTATCCAATAGCTGACAGCAGGCCTGGTTGGCAAACAACCAGCGATGATCTCGGCCTTTGGCATAGACCGGATAGACCACCGAATTTAGCCAGCTGGCCATAGACTCAATGGAAGCTTGGGCATCGGCACTTGACACTATAGATAGACTCATTTAGCAAGCGAGATGGAGAGGTGAGGTTTCACGCGTCGCTGATCATCAGGATGTTTTGAGCAAAAATCTGGCCCTTGCTCCAGCTGCTGAGGTTGAAGTTCAACCTTGTCTATGTCCAGAACGATGGAGTCCAGAACGATGGATTTCACCTTGGCATTGGTTGATGTTGGGGATCAGCAACATTCTTTGTTTTAATATGCCCTGCTTTTCCTAAAAAGGGCTAGCCATGTGCTCTAAGTGCAGCCTTATTTTTTTAGATCCGTGATTATACGTAGGTGGCTGCCAGGCAGATGAACCCGACCCATACCCCTGTAAAATTCTAGGGTTTGTTTCTTGTCAAATTCCATGGGTCCTGCCCCCACTGACTTTTCCCCCAATTGCTCCACTGGTAACGGAACTCCTAACTCCACTGGCAGTTCCGACTATTTACTGTCCCCCCATGTTGATGGTCAATCGTTATCCTATTCCTCTCTCAATCTGGGGGTTTTAGCCTCCGGCGATGGCAGCAATTTTGAGGCCATCATGGTCGCCATCGAGCGATCGGAGCTGCATGCAGAGGTCAAGGTGGTGATCTGTAATCGTCCTGGGGCTAAAGTTCTGGAACGGGCTGCCCGG
Organism: Leptothoe sp. PORK10 BA2; assembly: GCF_034932105.1. Taxonomy (NCBI): domain Bacteria; kingdom Bacillati; phylum Cyanobacteriota; class Cyanophyceae; order Nodosilineales; family Cymatolegaceae; genus Leptothoe; species Leptothoe sp. PORK10 BA2. Next base: position 138,108 of record NZ_JAYGIG010000114.1, read on the forward strand.
TGGTCTGTCCCCACCGTCCTCTTAAATCACCGTGAGTTTGAGTCCCGCGAAGCCCTGGACGCAGCCATTGTGCAGACGCTGACTGACCATGGCGTTGACTGGGTGATTATGGCGGGCTGGATGCGGCGGGTGACCCAGTACCTGATCGATGCGTTTACGGGACGGTTGCTTAATATTCATCCCAGCCTATTGCCGAGTTTTCCAGGGTTACATGCTGTGCAGCAGGCCCTCGATGCGGGGGTGGCTGTGGCTGGTTGTACGGTTCACCAAGTGGAGCTGGTGGTGGATAGTGGCCCGATCATCATGCAGGTCGCTGTGCCGGTTATGGCGGGCGACACCGAGGAGACTCTCCAGGCCCGAATTCAAATCCAGGAGCATCGAATTTTTCCCATGGCCATTGCTTTGGCCGCCCATGGTTACGCTAAAGCCCTTGATGGGCTTGATGCCTAGATATTTTTTCGATTACGTCTATCACACCTATGCATAAAGGTTGTGGGATCCCATAGCCAATTTTTTAACCGACTCTCCCATCAAAAAACTTGACGGATGAGCCCGCTTTTAGTCCGGAAGTTAGATAGCCAGCCGCGAATGTATAAATAGTCACTCGATTTGCTGGACTTTACTGTCATGTTGAATACTGTGCAATTTGTTGGCAAAGATTTGGAGGTTTTAGTGCGCACTGCCCTACTCCATGGAGAACTGTCTCCGGGGATTGCCAGAGCGATCGCAAGTTATCAGGCAAAAGCCCAGTTAACGGCTGCGGAAAAGCGTCAGTTGGAAATTTTAGAGCGGGCGATTGCAGACGGCTGTATTGTGCCGGTATAGGCGCAAATCTTTAGCTGCCGAGTCTGTGGTCATTTATAGTATGGATATGGGTAGCTCTATAGCTACTCGACTGCCGCTGTTTGAAATGCCATGCTCTTGAGCTCGATATTCCGTTGTTGCCGCTGGATTGCTGTAGTTGCGATCGCCCTAGCCCTTAACCTCACCATTGTTGCTGCTCCCGCTCATGCCACCGGGATGTATGACATGCCCCTCAACCCAAGCAGCGATGGCTGGGTGCTGGACGGTGCCCAGCGCATCACTCGGCTCAACGAAAGCAACCTCAATAAAGATCTTCAAAAGCTATCAGACCAAACGGGGCAAGATGTCCGCTACGTCACCATCCACCGGCTGGACTATGGCGAAACGGCCCAAAGTTTTGCTGATCAATTGTTTACCCGCTGGTTTCCCACCCCAGATGTGGGGGCTAACCAAACGGTTGTTGTTTTAGATGATGTGACCAATACCATTGGCCTCGCATCCGGTGAAGAAACCTCAGCGCTGTTAACCGCTGAGATTGCCGAAAGCCTCACCCAGGAAACCATGAAAGCGCCGCTGCTCAAAAACAACAGCTATAACCAAGCCTTTGGCGATGCCACGGTGCGTCTAGCCTCTGTTTTAGCCGGAGAAGCTGACCCCGGTCCCCCGATTATCGAAGAAACCATTAACGTCGAAGGCACCTTTGCCACGGCAGAAGAAACCGAAGAACACCGAACTATCTCCACCTGGGTTGTAGTAGTGCTGCTGATTTTGGCCACGGTTATTCCCATGGCAACCTACTACTGGTATATATCTATCGGTGGCTAAGCCCGGATGCTTAAGTTCGCAGATAGCTGAGTTTGTAGGCTGCTCAGTTGCTGATTGTGTTGCTCCTGCTGGTTTTGTTGATCCTACAGAGGCTGGCTTCGGGCTCACCAAAAAGATTTAAACCCAGAAAGCGACCCCATTTGGGGTCGCTTTCTGGCTAAGTTTTCAATTCCAAGCTGAGATACTCAACCCTAGGCATAAACTGCTTCTAGAGTATCGCTAGTCACGCCCTGCAGCAGCCCTTCGGTCAGAGCCATGTGGAGCATCAAGTCAACCACCCGGTTGGAATAGCCCCACTCGTTGTCATACCAAGCGATTAGCTTGAAGAAGTGAGGATTCAGTTCAATCCCAGCACCCGCATCAAAAATACTGGAGCGAGGATCGGTGACAAAATCAGTTGAAACCACCGGATCTTCGGTATAGCCTAGAATCCCACGCAGCCCGTTGTTAGAGGCCGCCTTCATAGCATCACAAATTTCACGATAGTTGGTGGCCTTTTCGGTGCGAACCGTTAGGTCAACCACCGATACATTAGGTGTCGGCACTCGCAAAGCCATGCCTGTTAGCTTACCCGTTAGCTCAGGCAGGACCAGGGTAACGGCCTTGGCTGCCCCTGTGGATGCAGGAATAATGTTCTGACCGGCCCCACGGCCACTGCGCAAATCTTTCGGGTTGGGGCTATCAACGGTGGATTGAGTAGCCGTTGCCGCATGGACGGTGGTCATCAGACCTTCCGCAAACCCAAAACGCTCTTGGATTACCTTGGCCACGGGGGCTAGACAGTTGGTGGTGCAGCTAGCATTGGAAACAATCCGATCGGTCTGGGGGTTGAAGCTCTTATGATTCACACCGACCAGTAATGTCGGTACGGTGTCTGGGCTCTTGGTGGGGGCCGATATGACCACCCGTTTGGCCCCAGCCTTCAGGTGATTAGACGCTTGCTCATGGGTTGTGAAGAGGCCTGTAGCTTCCACCACGTAATCTGTTTCGAGTTCACCCCAGGGGAGTTCAGCGGGATTTCTAATGGAAAAGCAGGGAATAAATTGACCGTTCACTACGATGCCGTTATCCCGCGCTTCCACATGGCCGTGAAACTGACCATGGGTGGAATCGTATTTGAGCAGATAGGCAAGATTTTCTGGAGAAACTAAATCGTTGATACCAACAAACTTGATGTTGGAGTTGCTGATAGCGGCTCGCAGTATTAAACGACCAATACGACCAAATCCATTGATGCCAATTTTTAGCACGGCCATGACAAATTATTGCTCATATGATGGTGTACACAATCACTGCCTCATTAAGCGAGCAGCTTGTACCTGTGTATTTCTTATTCTGTGTACTTGATGGGGATCGTCGGTTTTCCTTTAGAGTTACGGCGATCTATATGAACTAGCGTTTCAAAACATAGGCAAACATAACTAACCCGAGACCATTCGCAACAAAATGACTCAAATTATTTCATTGCCTTGCCATGGTGCGGCGGATTTAACTAGGTCGGGGTCAATTGCGTCGATTTGGTGACGGATGGCTTGTTTTAGGGTTGTCCATTGCTGTTGACTGAGGACTGGTGTGGAGGTTAACTCCTGCTTTGACAGGTGCATCGGCAGGTCCAGCTTGAACCAAGATCGACAGCCCCCATGGGCAGGTTGCCAGTCAATGGTTATGGGTGTTTCTAAGCGATGTACCCGCAGTAATAGAAGATGTAACGGTTGGCTCGGTTTCCAGCGAAAACGTTCCGTTACAAATTGCTGATTCCAGATGTGGAATGGTTGCAGAGCGTTGACGGTGGCCAAACTTTTCACAGTCCATACATGGACAATCTCTGCCCAGGCTTGGAGGGTAACCTGGTTAGGATGCCAGCCAGGGGCCACCGTGGTTACTTGGTCAGCCCATTGGGGCTTGAGTAAATGGGGTTTTTGATGTTCATAGGTGGGATATAGCCATACCTGCTGGTGGGGTACCGCAAAGTGTTTTCCCTCTTCCCGAATGCCCCCTTTGCGCAGTAGCAAAATGGTTTCTCCCTGGATCAGGGCATCGATGGCGACGGACCATTCTTTTAGGGCGTAGGGCAGCATGGGCATCATCGGATATGGGGTTGCCCATATCCTAATCAATAGCCGTCTCTCAATACCATTTTCAGTACCATGGGAGACGGCTATTGGATGCATCAAGTCCAGGTCGAATTTGGCTGATTAGCCAACGGGGGTGGCTATGGTTTCGGCACTAGCTTCAGCACTGGTTTTCTCACTACTGGTTTTCTCGCTATGAATGGTCTCAGGTCGGTCCGCCTCAGACGGTGGGACCACCTGCCAGAATTGGGGCAAATAAATGTCCCAATTTGCCAAAATGCGAGCGGCTTTGGTACTGCCTGTCCGCTCCCCATGGGCGGTAATCATCTGTTTGAGCTGCTGGGCTCCGGCGGCGGTGATCACCCGCTGCAGGTTGACAATTTCAGGGTTCACTCGGGTGGGGAAATCGCCCTTTTCGTCGAGGAAATAGCCCAGGCCCCCGGTCATGCCCGCACCGACGTTGCGACCCACCCCACCGAGGCACACCACAATGCCTCCGGTCATGTATTCACAGCAGTGGTCCCCGGCTCCTTCAATCACGGCTTGACCCTTGGAGTTGCGTACGGCAAAGCGCTCGCCGGCCTGGCCAAAGGCATAGAGGGTGCCGCCGGTAGCTCCATAGAGACAGGTGTTGCCGATGATCACATTGTCAGACGGGTCGTACTGTACGCCGTCAAACGGCGTGATAATTAGCTCACCGCCGTGCATGCCTTTGCCTACATAGTCATTGGCTTCCCCCACTAGCCGTAGAGTCATACCCGGTAGGTTAAAGGCTCCAAAGCTCTGACCGACGCTGCCGTTAAAGGTCAGTTTGATGGATCCAGCAAATCCGGTGTTGCCATATTGCTTGGCAATGGTACCGGACACACGGGTGCCAACGGAGCGGTCGGTGTTAATGACGGGCAAGGATTTACTCACGTCTCCCTGCTGGGCAATGGCTTGCTGAATATCCGGGTCTGCTAGCAGCCGATCGTCTAGGACGGGCCCATTACTATGGATGTCCCCATGGTCTAGCCAGGTGCGATCGCACTTCGTATCCGGTAACTGGGTCAAAATATCCAACGTCAACCCTTGGGTCTTGGTCAGACTCACATCGGCTCGCGGGGTCAGCAAATCAGCCCGGCCAATGACCTCGCTTAAGGAGCGATAGCCCAGGTGGGCCAGGAGCGATCGCACTTCTTCCGCCACAAAGTGGAAAAAGTTGACCACATGTTCCGGCAGGCCGGTGAAGCGCTTCCGCAGTTCCTCCCGCTGGGTAGTTACCCCCACCGGACAGCTGTTGGTGTGGCAAACGCGGGCCATAATGCAGCCTTCCGCAATCATGGCGATGGTGCCAAAGCCGTATTCCTCCGCCCCCATCAGGGCTCCCATGACCACGTCCCAACCGGTTTTAAGTCCGCCATCCACCCGCAGCAGCACCCGGTCCCGCAGCTGATTTTCCAGCAGCACCCGATGCACCTCCGTCAGCCCCAGTTCCCAGGGGACCCCGGCATGTTTGATGGAGCTGAGGGGAGAGGCGCCAGTGCCGCCGTCATGGCCGGACACTTGAATGATGTCGGCGTTGGCCTTGGCCACCCCCGCCGCAATGGTGCCAATGCCAATTTCAGACACCAGTTTGACGGACACCCCTGCGGCCGGATTGATCTGATGCAGGTCAAAGATCAGCTGGGCCAGGTCCTCGATGGAGTAAATATCGTGGTGGGGCGGTGGCGAAATCAGGGTGACACCGGGCTTTGAACGGCGCAGGGTGGCAATGTAGTCGCTGACTTTGCGCCCCGGTAGCTGTCCCCCTTCCCCCGGTTTGGCCCCCTGGGCCATTTTGATTTCGATTTGCCGAGCGCTCATCAGGTATGCCGGGGTGACCCCAAAGCGGCCTGAGGCCACTTGCTTAATGGCTGAGCAGGGGGTATCCCCAGGTTTTAATCCTTTCAGGTGGGGCAAGGTGGCCGATAGTCCCTGGTCGTCCACATCGGGGATGGCCTGGAATCGGACTGGATCTTCGCCCCCTTCTCCGGAGTTGGACTTGCCACCGATGCGGTTCATGGCAATGGCCAGGGTCTCATGGGCCTCCCGCGACAGTGCCCCCAGGGACATGCCCCCGGTACAGAAGCGGGCCATGATGGCTGCCACGGGCTCCACGTCATCTAGGGGAATGGAGTTGCGATCGCTCCTAAAGTCCAGCAGATCTCGCAGGGCCGCCACCGGGCTGCCCTTGAGGTGTTCCTGGTACACCGCATAGTGGTCATATTGATTCAGCTTCACCGCTTTATGGAGCAGCTTAGTCATTTGCGGACTATTGCTGTGGTACTCTCCTTTGGGCCGAGCTTGGGCAAATCCCATGTGCTCCAAACGCTTGCCCGTCAATTCAGGGAATGCCTTGCGATGGAATCGCATGGTTTCCTGGGCCAGCTCCGCCACTGTCAGACCTCCTAGGCGGGAAATACTCCCTTTAAATCCAGCGGCCAGTAGTTCTGGGCCAATACCAATGGCTTCAAAAATCTGAGCGCCCTGGTAGCTAGACAGCAGTGAAATCCCCATTTTCGAGAGAATTTTTAGCAGTCCCTCTTCCACCGCTGTCCGGTAGTTAGTCTGGGCTCCATTTAGGGTGGTCGTGGGCAGTTTGTCCGCAGCCATCAGCTTTTGGGTCTTGCTGCTGGTCCACCATTGTCGAACAGTTTCTAAGGCTAGATAGGGGCACACGGCACTGGCGCCATAGCCGATTAAGCAGGCAAAGTGATGGGTGGTCCAACATTGGGCCGTATCCACTAGGAGGGAAGCCCGCATCCGCAACCCGTTACTAATTAGATGGTGGTGGACTGCCCCCACCGCTAAGAGGGGGGGGATATAGGTCTGGGTGGTCGATACGGTGGCGGCATTGCCCCCACTGTCGATGCGATCGCTCAAGATCAAAATTTCGGCCCCGGACTGCACCGCTGCATCAGCCCGGTCACAGAGGGTTTTAATCGCCTCCCCTAAGTCATGGGGGTGATCGTCCAGGGCATATAACGTGGAAAGGTTCGCCACCGGGAGCTGACCCTGCCGGATCATGGCCAACTCGCTATCGTTAACGACCGGTGACTCCAGTTTGATCAACCGCCCTGGCTGCTCATCCAACAGATTATGGCGCTGGCCCAGCTGCACCTGCAGCGACATCACCAACCGCTCCCGTAAGGGGTCAATGGGGGGATTTGTTACCTGGGCAAACCGCTGTTTGAAGTAGTTGTATAACAAATGCGGCTTCTCTGACAGCACCGCCAAAGGCGTATCGTTCCCCATGCAGTAGGTGGGCTCTTTGCCCTGGGACGCCATGTCCTGGATCACCATCTCCAGATCCTCAGCGGTATAGCCAAAGGCCGTCTGCTGAGTAAGTAACGCCTGCTCTCCTAAATCAGACTGCTCCTGGAATAGCTGGGGAGAAATATCCTGACGGTGGGTCCGGAGCCATTCCCCATAGGGCTGGGCCTGGGCCACCCGCTGCTTGATATCCCAATTTTTCAAGATTTCATGGGTTTCTAGGTCAATGGCAATCATTTGACCAGGGCCCAGTCGCCCCTTCTCCACAATCTCTTCGGTGGGCAGTTCCACTACGCCCGCCTCCGAGGACACCACCACATAACCGCTGCGGGTAATAGCGTAACGGGCTGGGCGCAGCCCGTTACGGTCCAGGGTGGCCCCCACCTGTTTCCCATCGCTAAAGACCACCAGGGCCGGACCGTCCCAGGGCTCTTGCACCCCGCTGTAATATTCGTAAAAGTCGGTGATCTCAGGATAGGCCAACAGTTCGGGCTGATTGAGATAGGCCTCGGGTACCATCATCATTAATGCCTGGGCTGGGCTACGTCCGGAGCGCACCAACAGCTCCATCACATTGTCTAAGTTGGCCGAGTCGCTAATATCTGCGTTCACAATCGGCTTCAGTTGATCTAAACTCTCACCCCACACCGGACTGGCCAAATCCGCTTCTCGAGCCATCATCCAGTTGATGTTGCCAATCAGGGTATTGATTTCACCGTTATGTCCCAGGAGCCGCATGGGATGGGCCAAGGGCCATTTGGGCATGGTGTTAGTGCTAAAGCGACGGTGATATACCGCAAAGGCGCTTTCGTAGTCACTATCCTGCAAATCTAGGTAAAACGTTCCCAGGACTTCGCTACGGACCATGCCCTTGTATACCAGGGTACGGCTGGAAAAGGAGCAAACATATAGATCCCGGAGGGCGGCTTGGGTCGTTTGGGTTAACTGTTCAGAACTCTCAAGGGCCTCTAAGGCCTCTAAGGAACGGCCCCAAGCACGGCGTAGTAAAAACAGTTGACGTTCTAACTCATCACCATCGACGGCCGCTTCCACGATCACCTGTTCAATCCGAGGCTCAAATTCTTGGGCCAATTTGCCTAAGGCGGCCGATACAACTGGCACCGGTCGCCACCCCACCACGGTCATCCCGGCTGTTTTGGCCACCTGGGCAAACTGCTGCTTAGCGATGGTAGCCGCTTCGTCGTGGCGGGGCAAAAAGGTCATGCCCACCCCAATGCGGCCCGGTGTGAGGGGGGTAGATCCGGCCCAACGCTGTAGAATTTTCCACGGAATCGCTGTCATGATGCCCGCGCCATCCCCGGAGTCTTGGTCGGCACAGCAGCCTCCTCGGTGTTCCATGCAGCTGAGGGCATGGAGGGCATCGGCCACTAAGCGATGGCTGGCACGTCCTTGCTGGTCAGCAATAAATCCCACCCCGCAAGCATCCCGTTCCTCCACTAATGATTTAGGTCCGAAGGAGTCCCGCCATTGGGGGGGCTGATGTGCTTGAAGATTGTCCATGCGCTTATTAACCATGAGCCAGTCGCCAGAAGGTAATAGAGAAATGATTGAGTGACCAATTGCTATCACTATTGCCAACAGTCAATAGTGATAGCGATTGAAAAGTTATCCCCAGGAATAGTTGGGGATGAGTCTGCCAAAAGGAGTTATTTACCAGGGTGGGTAGATTGCAAAGAAAAGCTCTATCGAAAACCTCCCTTAATCAGTCAACATCGCCCCACAGAACTAAATATGTATAGATTGATACTCCCAGCATGACGATGGGAAATCCTTGATGAGTGACGCATTACCCATGAACAATCATGATGGCCGGTTTGATGTGACAGTGATTCCACTGTGTCTACTTTTTAAAAGTAAATCAAAATTAGCTATTGTTCACTGAACCTGCAAAATTGTTTGAAACTTCCTTTAAGAAATCTTAAGGATAGATATTGTCGAGGGTTCTGGTTCCATTAGTCAAGAACCGTTAAGTACTTCCAAAGATTAGCTTTAGAAAGCTGTTGGGCGATGGGGTTCATTTCATTGCCCTGCCCTGCTGGGTAAATTTTCATTTTTTTGAGGTGAAGCTTTCTGCAGCTTAGGTTAGGGTCTTTTAGGTTTGTGCGTTTACTGCCATGGGTTGGCTCCCCTTATTGTCTTTGGGTAGGTAGTACTCTGGGGATGCAAAGTCTTACTGCTGTTAGTCTGTCGCATCCAATTCGCTGCATCGTCTATGTCTAAGCAAGGTCCTTGGTCGTTTCATTGGTCGCTTCACTTGAAATCATCCCTGAAATACTTTGTTTTGATGCTGTGGGTCTGTGGTTTTGTGCTTGGGGCTGCCCAGGTCGATCCGCAACCGGCGCTATCAACGGTGATTGCGTCATCCATTGGTCGATTGGTCATCGCCCAGGCTGCGGAGCCTACCGCCAGCGGTGAACAACTGCGGATTAACGGTCGACTGGTTAATGGTGCTTGGCAGCAGCGGCGTGAGCTGATTGGAATTGCTGATGGTGCGATCGCAACCCATCTGGGTGTGGATCTAGGCAGTACCCTGAGCCCCACCCAGCAACCCGTCACTTGGTTTATCCCCCCCAATCAACCCAGCCTTCCCTTACCCACCTGGCACCATCAAAATAATCGCTATCTAGATATTGCCCCCCTGGTTCGTCAGCATGGCTGGCAGGTCACCCCCCAGGGCTCAGTGCTAGATCTGAAACTTCCCCCCAGTCAGATTATGGCCATCCGTCAGGGCCGCCAAACCTGGGGCGATCGGCTGGTGTTAGATTTGAGCCAGGCCGCCGGGTGGCAGGTGAGCCCGGCCGCCAATAGCATTACGGTGACCGTGGATGCTGCCATGGAGGAATCCGCGATCAAGCGCTTCCAGCTGGTGCCTAACCGCACCTTAAAAAGCCTCAACATTAGCTCCAACGCCCAGCGCACCACCCTGACCCTGACGGTTGCCGAGCATCTGCAATCCCACATTTGGAGCTTAGCCCAACCCAATCGTCTAGTGATTGATATTCGCCCCGATGCCCTTCAACCCAAAGAGATCCTCTGGGCTGAAGGGATGCAATTTCAGCAGCGTTATATATCCCTCAACGGCCAGCGGTTTCCCGTCCACACCCTGACCCTAGAACCGACTCGTTCCGACGTTGCGCTGCTACCCCTGATGGCGTTTCCCAACCAGGCCAGTGGCATTAAACCCCCAGGAGACCTGGTCCAACAGTGGCGGACCGCAGCTTTCATCAACGGAGGCTTTTTTAACCGCAACAATCAGTTGCCCTTAGGAGCCGTACGCTATAACAATCGCTGGATTTCTGGACCCATCCTAGACCGTGGGGCCGTGGGTTGGGACGACCAGGGCAACGTTATGATGGACCGTCTTGCCCTGCGCGCCACCGTCACCGCCAACCAGCAGACCTTTCCCATTGACACCCTCAACAGTGGCTATGTGAAAGCCGGCATCGCCCGCTACACAGATAGCTGGGGTGCCCAATACACCACTCTCGTCAACAATGAAACTGTCGTCACCGTTCAAAATAATCAAGTGAGCCACCAGCGTTCCCTGGGCACTGCTGGTCAAGATACAATTCCGATCCCGACAGGAGGCTACCTACTGGTGCTCAGGTCCTTTAACTCTGCGGCCTCCGCGTTTTCCCCAGGCACGGCCATCGGGCTTAACCAGCAGACCCAGCCCTCTAGTTTCGAGCAGTTTCCCCATGTTATGGGGGCTGGTCCGTTGCTCTTAAGCCAAGGAAAAATCGTCCTAGACTCTCAGCGGGAAGGCTTTAACCGCAGCTTTGTCGAAGGTCAAGCCCCCAGGAGTGTTTTTGGCCTGACCCCGAGCGGCCAAATTAAGCTCACGACCATTCAAAATCGCGTCGGAGGCAGCGGTCCCACCCTGGCAGAAACCGCCCAGATATTACAAAAACTTGACTGTACCGAAGCCCTGAACTTAGATGGGGGCAGCTCATCTAGCCTTTACCTAGGAGGGCAACTGATCAATCGCCATCCGAGCACCGCTGCACGCATTAACAATGGCCTAGGCATTTTCTTAACCCATACCGCCTCAACGCATCCGTAACGTCATGGGTTATTGAAGCAACCTTTAAGGTATTTCCCGTAAATTAAAGACTCCGTTTAGTTAAGTCTTTAAGTGACCCTACTCGTGACGCCTATCCAAAATCCACTGTTATGATTGGACCGGGCTTAAATTATTCCATTGCCAAAGTTGCAGGCATGGGCTCTAGGAACTGGTTTTCACCCTAAAGGGTCTACGAATGTGCCTGCAAATATCCCTGTGGATACTCTTACTTACGGTAATCAAACCGCTATTCAAACTTTAGGCTGGCAAACCGTCACCATAGGCCATCGGGCCTGCTGCGATGGGGCATAGGTTAGCACTTCTGGATCTTGGCATTGCCCACAGAGCCCACCTTGACTCAACCTTATACGTCAGTCATATCCGTACTTTTCCCAACAGGAACTATCACCATGGTCCAAACTCACGATCGTCCTAAAGCTGCTCCCCAAGACAGCAAAGACAGCATCAGTACTATCACCAATAACTCCCCTATGAGTGACACCCGTCCTTGGGGATCCTTCACCGTTCTCGAAGAAGGTAAGGGCTATAAAATCAAGCGTATTGAGGTTAAGCCAGGGCACCGATTAAGCCTCCAGATGCACCATCACCGTAGTGAGCATTGGATTGTCGTGTCCGGCACCGCCAAAGTTTTTTGTGGCGAACAGGAGATCCTCCTCTGTACTAACCAGTCTACCTATGTGCCCGCCTGCACGGCTCACCGTCTCGAAAATTCTGGCGTCATTCCCCTGGTGCTGATTGAAGTACAAAATGGCGAATACCTAGGGGAAGATGACATCATTCGCTTCCAGGATGACTATGCCCGTACAGACGCTAAGAAATAGTAGTTCCCATTTAGTTCTCGTTGACTATTTTTATTCAATGGCTTGAGGACTGAATGATTAGGAGTTAGGTATTATACGTCTCTGCCCTAAGCCTGACCAAAATATCCAATACCTATCAATAGCCTAGGCGGACAAAACCTTGTCCGCCTAGGCTATTGCTTTTGGCCCAGGTTGGCCCGGACCAAACCATGGGTGTCGGAGCCAATTTCAAATTCATTGACAATGAGCCCCTGAAATCGATAGGATGGGGACTTGTGAAAACTTCGAATCAATAGGCATTTGCCTTTCTTAGTATGCCAACCATTCAACAGCTCATTCGGAGTGAGCGTAGTAACGCTCAAAAGAAGACGAAATCCCCAGCGCTGAAGAGTTGCCCTCAGCGTCGTGGAGTTTGTACCCGGGTCTATACCACAACGCCTAAGAAACCCAACTCAGCGTTGCGTAAGGTAGCTAGGGTTCGACTAACGTCTGGTTTTGAGGTGACTGCCTACATTCCAGGCATTGGCCATAATTTACAAGAACATTCCGTCGTCATGATTCGTGGCGGACGGGTTAAGGACCTCCCCGGTGTTCGTTACCACATTATCCGTGGCACCCTTGATACCGCTGGGGTGAAAGATCGCCGTCAAGGTCGTTCAAAGTACGGCGCTAAGCGCCCTAAAGAGTAACGGTTCTGCGGCAGCGCACTACGGGAGGTGGGCGGGTGTGTCCCTTACTTTCGTGTAGTTGCAGTGCGTTTGCTAGTGTATGCGCCACAAAACTCTCTAGCTACCCATTGTCGACGTTAGTCGACTCTTAGCACTCAACTCATACCTCTTATCCAAGGATTACTATGTCTCGCCGTTCGAGCGCTCAAAAGCGCGTTGTTCCACCTGATTCTGTATACAGCAGCCGATTGGTTAGCATGATGGTTCGACGCATCATGGTCAGTGGTAAAAAATCCCTTGCACTCCGCATTGTGTATGGAGCCTTTACGCTTATTGCAGAACGCACTGGTAATGAGCCTTTAGACGTATTTGAACAAGCCGTTCGCAATACTACGCCTTTGGTGGAAGTGAAGGCCCGTCGTGTGGGTGGAGCTACGTACCAAGTTCCTATGGAAGTTCGTACCGATAGAGGTACCGCCCTATCTCTACGCTGGATTTCTCAGTTTGCTCGTCAGCGGGCTGGTAAAAGTATGGCGATTAAACTGGCCAATGAGCTGATGGACGCTGCTAACGAGACAGGCGGTGCGGTGCGTAAGCGGGAAGAAACCCATCGGATGGCAGAAGCTAATAAGGCGTTTGCCCACTATCGTTACTAAACGACTTACGCCTGGTGAGTAAGTCATTGGAAACTACAGTCATGACAAGGACCACCCCATTAGACAAGGTTAGAAACATTGGGATTGCCGCTCACATTGATGCGGGTAAAACCACAACAACTGAGCGCATCCTTTTTTATTCTGGCGTTGTCCATAAAATTGGTGAGGTGCATGATGGCAATGCGGTCACCGACTGGATGGAGCAGGAGCAAGAGCGGGGTATTACCATTACCGCGGCTGCTATTAGCACCAGCTGGCAAGATCACCAAATCAATATTATTGATACCCCTGGCCACGTTGACTTCACCATCGAGGTTGAGCGCTCAATGCGCGTTCTCGATGGGGTGATAGCTGTTTTTTGCTCCGTGGGTGGTGTACAACCCCAGTCAGAAACTGTTTGGAGACAGGCCGATCGGTATAACGTTCCACGTATTGCCTTTGTCAATAAGATGGATCGCACCGGGGCCAATTTCTTCCGAGTTTACGACCAGGTGCGCGATCGGCTCAAGGCTAAGGCCGTTGCCATTCAGATTCCCATCGGCGCTGAGGATAAGTTCCAGGGGGTGGTTGACCTAGTCCGCATGCGGGCCTATCTCTATGCCAACGATTTGGGGACAGATATTAACGAGGTTGATATTCCGGCTCATTTGCAAGACCAAGCAACTGAGTATCGCACCCTTCTGATTGAGGCCGTTGCTGAAACCAATGACGCCCTCATGGAAAAATATCTTGAAGGTGAAGAGTTCACGACCCAAGAAATTATGGATTCGTTACGCCAAGGCGTCACGAATGGCGGTTTGGTGCCCATGCTCTGCGGTTCTGCCTTTAAGAATAAAGGTGTGCAACTGCTTCTAGATGCAGTGGTGGACTATTTGCCGTCCCCCCTAGAGGTGCCAGCTATCCAAGGGGTTTTGCCCAATGGAGAAACAGGTGAGCGACCACCGAAGGACGATGGCCCATTGGCCGCTCTGGCATTCAAGATTATGTCAGACCCTTATGGTCGGCTAACATTTATCCGGATGTACTCAGGGGTGTTAGTCAAGGGTAGTTATGTTTACAACGCCACCAAGGACAAAAAAGAGCGAATTTCCCGCTTAATTGTGCTTAAAGCGGACGAGCGGATTGAAGTGGACGAGCTGCGGGCGGGAGATTTAGGCGCTGTCTTGGGCCTGAAGGACACAACCACAGGGGACACTATCTGTACGACTGACAGTCCGATTGTCCTAGAATCCTTATTTGTGCCAGAACCTGTCATATCCGTTGCTGTGGAGCCAAAAACCAAGCAGGATATGGACAAGCTGGCAAAAGCTTTGCAATCTTTGTCTGAAGAGGACCCAACGTTTCGGGTATCCACAAATCCTGAAACAAATCAGACGGTGATTGCAGGAATGGGGGAGCTTCACCTAGACATTCTCGTGGATCGTATGAAACGGGAATTTAAAGTGGAAGCAAACATTGGCGCACCCCAGGTCGCCTATCGCGAAACCATTCGCCAGGCGGTTACCACTGAAGGTAAGTTTGTGCGCCAAAGTGGAGGTAAGGGCCAGTTTGGCCATGTTGTGATTGAGGTTCAACCAGGGGAAGAAGGCTCGGGTTTCGAATTTAATTCGAAAATTGCTGGTGGTACGGTGCCCAAAGAATACATTGGGCCCGCTGAAGCTGGCATGAAAGAAAAGTGCGAATCTGGTATCCTAGCTGGGTATCCCGTGATCGACATTAAAGTCACACTGGTGGATGGTTCTTACCACGATGTTGACTCGTCTGAAATGGCCTTTAAGATCGCTGGATCAATGGCTATTCAAGATGCAGTCACAAAGGCTTCTCCGGTATTACTGGAGCCTATGATGAAAATCGAGGTTGAAGCTCCTGAGGAGTTTCTCGGTGACATCATAGGGGACCTTAACTCTCGTCGAGGCCAGATTGAGGGTATGGGGTCTGAGGATGGGCTGGCCAAGGTAAGTGCAAGCGTACCTCTGGCTGAAATGTTTGGCTATGCCACAGATATCCGTTCAAAGACCCAGGGTCGAGGCATATTCTCTATGGAGTTTAGTCACTACGCGGAGGTTCCGCGCAATGTGGCTGAAGCGATTATCGCTAGAAACAAAGGGAACGCATAATTAATTTAGGGACAGAGTAAATAAATGGCACGCGCAAAGTTTGAAAGAAGTAAACCCCACGTTAACATCGGCACCATTGGCCACGTTGACCACGGTAAGACCACTCTGACAGCCGCTATCACTATGACGTTGGCAGCGTCTGGTGGTGCTAAGGCTCGTAGATACGAGGATATTGATGCGGCTCCTGAGGAGAAGGCTCGAGGGATCACGATTAATACGGCCCACGTAGAGTATGAAACTGAAACTCGTCACTACGCCCACGTAGACTGCCCTGGACACGCAGACTATGTGAAGAACATGATTACGGGTGCTGCCCAGATGGACGGAGCGATCCTAGTTTGCTCTGCAGCTGATGGCCCTATGCCCCAGACCCGTGAGCATATTCTTCTAGCCAAGCAGGTTGGTGTACCTCATATCGTTGTCTTCCTCAATAAGGAGGATATGGTGGATGATGAGGAACTACTTGAGTTGGTTGAGTTAGAAGTGCGTGAACTTCTAAGCTCCTATGATTTTCCCGGTGATGATATTCCTATTGTTCCAGGTTCTGCTCTGAAGGCAGTTGAAGCTCTTCAGACCAAGACTGATATTGCCCGTGGGGAAGACGAGTGGGTTGATAAAATCCATGCTCTAATGGATGAGGTTGATTCCTATATTCCCACCCCTGAGCGTGATATTGATAAGCCTTTCTTGATGGCCGTTGAGGACGTGTTCTCGATTACGGGTCGTGGAACAGTGGCCACTGGCCGAATTGAGCGTGGTAAAGTCACTGTCGGTGAAACCATCTCGATTATTGGTATCCGCGACACCGTTGAAAGTACGGTTACCGGTGTTGAGATGTTCCAGAAGACTCTTGATCAAGGTATGGCCGGTGATAACGTCGGTGTACTGCTTCGGGGTATTCAGAAGGAAGATATCCTACGGGGTATGGTTCTAGCCAAGCCTAAGAGCATTACTCCCCACACTAAGTTTGAGGCAGAAGTCTACGTCCTCAACAAAGAGGAAGGTGGCCGTCATACTCCCTTCTTCCCGGGTTATAAGCCTCAGTTCTACGTACGTACCACTGATGTAACGGGTTCCATTGCTAGCTTCACCGCTGACGATGGCAGTAATGCTGAAATGGTTATGCCCGGCGACCGCATCAAAATGAATGTGGAATTGATCAACCCTGTGGCGGTTGAAGAAGGTATGCGCTTTGCTATCCGTGAGGGTGGACGCACTGTCGGTGCTGGCGTAGTTTCTAAAATTACTGAGTAATCATTACTGAGTAATTTGTTTTAGTCCAATACGAAGAAGACCTGCTTGGTCGGTGTCTTCTTCGTTCCCTTGGTCTTCGGACCTGTGAACCTTGATAATTGAAGGAACCTTGAGTCGTAATGGCTACTATTCAGCAGCAAAAGATTCGTATTCGCTTGAAGGCATTTGACCGCCGTCTCCTGGACACTTCCTGCGAAAAAATTGTGGATACGGCAAATCGAACTAACGCTACCGCCATTGGCCCTATCCCTTTACCGACTAAGCGCAAAATTTACTGTGTGCTCCGTTCTCCCCACGTAAATAAAGACTCTCGTGAGCATTTTGAAACCCGTACCCACCGACGGATTATCGATATCTATCAACCGACATCTAAAACTATTGATGCGCTGATGAAGTTAGATTTGCCAGCTGGTGTAGATATTGAAGTCAAACTTTAGGCATATCGTCTCAGGTTGATTCAGCCTCAGGTACTGATTGGCCTGAGTTTCAAAATGATCATTAGGAATAGGATCCGATCTATCTAAAAATAATAGGTTGATTCATTTTAGGAAAGCTTGGCAGCCTGGGTGACCGTTTTAAGGTCCTCAGGCTTTTACTATGGATAGGCTTTATGGATGATGGCTGTTTGAACTTGGTGGATGGGTTAGAATAATCTTGCGGCATCCGTAGAACGCCTGTTGGCAATTGTCTTTGCAGGATGTACGCTCCCAAAGTATCTCCTACCCAACCTAATGGATTCTGCTTCATCAGTCGCCGTCCGAGAGCTTCCCCTATTTCCCTTACCTGAGTTAGTGCTTTTTCCTGGTAGGCATTTACCGCTTCATATATTTGAGTTTCGCTATCGCATCATGATGAATACGATCCTGCAGTCGGATCGACGGTTTGGTGTGCTGATGATTGATCCTGAGAGTGGTGAGATTTCAAAGGTTGGTTGCTGTGCTGAAATTGTTCATTTTCAGCGGTTGCCAGATGATCGGATGAAGATCTTAACCATGGGGCAGCAGCGATTTAGGGTCTTAGATTATGTTCGAGAAAAGCCCTATAGGGTGGGTTTGGTCGAGTGGGTTGAGGATGAGGCGGCTGAGCAGGATTTGGTGCCCTTGGCCTCTGAAGTAGACCAGCTTTTGCGGGATGTTGTGCATCTATCTTCTAAGTTGACCAGCCAAGACATTGAATTTCCTGAGAGCGTTCCGGAACTACCGTTAGAGCTTTCCTATTGGATAGCGAGTACGTTGCATGGTGTGTCACGAGAACAGCAACAGCTTTTGGAAATGCAAAATACGGCTCAGCGGTTGGAACGGGAGGCTGATATTTTGACATCTACCCGCAATCATTTAGCCGCCCGTACTGCGCTCAAGGATGTTCTACCTGAATAGATTTGTGCTGGGCGTTGCTATGCCATTGGTCTACGAAATCAGAGTTTCAATTTGCTCGTAGCTGCCAAAAATTTTTAAGTTGAGGGTGCAATTTTTGAGCAGTTGTAAAGTGGCTTGGGTATTCGGGTCATCTAAACTGGCTTCAATATCGATAAAAAATCGATAGTCTCCCAATGCAAGCTTGGTGGGGCGCGATTCAATCCGACTCATGTTGATGCCTTGGGTGGCAAATAGCTGTAAAGGCTTGAGTAAGGCCCCAGGCGTATTGTCGGGTAGTCTGAAGGCGAGGGATGTGTGACTTCCCTGTTGTGTGTGGGATTGTCCCAAGACCCAAAACCGGGTGGCATTATCGGGGTTGTCATTGATGGGGTCCGCTAGGGTTGGTATGTTGTAAAGCTTGGCCGCCCATAGTGGAGAAATCGCTGCTAGGGTCTCGTCATTGGATAGCTGTGGTAGGGCTTCGGTGGTAGAGTTTGTGGCTATCTGGATAGCGTTTGGTAGGTTGGCTGCTAGCCATTTCTGGCATTGGCTGAGGGCTTGGGGATGGGAATATACCGTCTTGATCGTTTTTAGATTGGTGGATTGGGTCAAAAGGGCGTGGTGGATGGGGATGACTAAATTATTTTGAATTTTTAAGGTGTCTGATTCCCACAGCATGTCTAGGGTGTCACTCACGCTGCCACCAATGGAATTTTCGATGGGCACTACGGCGGCATCTGCTTCACCGCTAGCAGCGGCTTGAATCGCTTTAGGAATGGTTTGGTATGACTTTAGAGTAGATGCTATGCCATGGTGTTTTTTGAGCCAATGGGCATAGTTAGTGGCGGCCAGCTCAGAATAACTGCCTGTAGGGCCTAGGTGAGCGATAGAAGTCATCTAGAAATATGTAGAGGCCACCAGTGGCCGCTGAAATAAAGGTGTTAGAGTTAGCATAATGGCTTTTGGATAACCCATCATTTGAGTTTCGGATGATAACAAGGCTGAGCCGCAATGCCGTTTAGAGCATGGGTATTTTGTATGTGGTGCGGGGTGAAATTTGGCTGAATGGTTCATTTACATGCTTCACAGTCTGTAGAAATTGCCATATTCCCTGCTCCTGTGCCTATCCATCAGTATTTGAGTGATACTGAGCGGTTAGTGTATGCTCTTGCGGATCCTAGCCAAATCAAAGTTTTAGGACGCCATCAGTTTCAATTTAGTATGCGTCCCATTAAGTTTTTAATGTTGACTCTAGAGCCGATCGCTGATGTGCAGATTTATCCGAATGAATGTGATGAAATCATCATTTATTCGGATTCTTGCCGTTTGCGACATCAGGCTGCCCTTAATCGTCGATTCTCATTTAAGTTGCGGGGGATACTGGCTGCCCGTTCTGATAATTCTGGGGTTTCGGGCAATGCTGAGCTAGATATCATCATTGATTTGCCGACGGCATTTAGGTTTACTCCTAAGTCACTCCTAGAGTCGACGGGTAATGCTATTTTAAATGGGATTTTGATGGCTATTAAGCAACGTCTACAGCGCCGACTTATCCATGAATATCGTGGATGGACTAGCGGAGTGTTGACATCGTTTAAATGAACGACGGTGGTATCTTGTGGGTCCTAGGGTTTGGAGTCCTGCTAAATGCTTGGGACTGCCGTAGCCTTTGTTGGATTCAAGGTCATATCCTGGATAGCGGCGGGCTAATCGGATCATGAGGGTATCGCGCCAGACCTTGGCTAGGATACTGGCGGCTGCGATCGCAATCACCGATTGATCACCCTTCACCACAGTCTGCTGCTCAATACCTAGTTCAGGAATAGGTTGGTTGCCATCCACCAAGCACTGGGTGGGCTGAGGCGATAAGCGAAACACCGCCTGCCCCATGGCCTTTAACGAAGCCTGCAAGATATTTATCCGGTCAATTTGCCGCACTGAAACCCAACCAATCCGAGCATCAATCGATGCCGACTCAATCACCGGCACCAATTGCTGACGTTTTTTATGGGTGAGGGCCTTACTATCGGCCACCCCCTGCTGCTGTAGCCACAACTCCACATCGGGTTGTAGGATTACGGCTGCAGCCACCACAGGACCAAATAAGGCCCCCCTTCCAACTTCGTCTACACCCGCCCTGATGACCTTAATAGGGCCCCTTCCAACCTCATCTATCCCTGCCTTGATGAGCATAGTAGGGTGGGGTTCCCTTCCAACCTCGTCTACACCCGCCTTGCTGAGCATAATAGGGCCTCTTCCAACCTTATCTACCGCCCTGGCCATGGGGTTAGTCCGCTGTTGCTGATGAGCGGCGACGACGGCGACGACGAGCCGCTGTTGTCGATTCCTCTTGGTCTGAATCTGTCTGCTCAGCCTCCTGTTGGGAGGCGTCAGTCTCCTCGACAAAAGAAGCGCTAGACTCCTCTGATGTATTCTCCTCCACGGGCTCCATTGTTTCCATGGGCTCTCCCACGTCAAAGAGGTCTTCCCCAGCCTCGTCTAAGTCCTGATTGTCCTCAAAATCATCGGCTTCAGTCAAACTAGTTAAGGCCAGTTCAGGGACTTCTCCGGGGTTAATCACAGACACCAAGACATTTTTAGTATCTTTGATATCTTCCTGA
The DNA here is from genome assembly GCF_034932105.1 of Leptothoe sp. PORK10 BA2. Classification (NCBI taxonomy): domain Bacteria; kingdom Bacillati; phylum Cyanobacteriota; class Cyanophyceae; order Nodosilineales; family Cymatolegaceae; genus Leptothoe; species Leptothoe sp. PORK10 BA2. Next base: position 158,679 of record NZ_JAYGIG010000114.1, read on the forward strand.
CTCAGGATTAATGGAGACACACCCATTTCCGCATAGATCCTCTGTTCATCAGGTGTGAGCGTTACCGTAACTACCTGGGGTGGAGTTTCTGGTTTACGACCACGACCACGGGTCCGCTTGCCACGGGTAGGGACGGACTCCATAGTCCCCTGCTCATCCCGTGAGCTTTCAGCGGTCAAAACAGGGGCAGAACCAATAATTGGGGTAAGACTGCTGCCATTGTTTGCCAGCTTAGGTGGAGCGGCTATTGGACGACCTCCACGGGGGCTCGGAACTTCATTCCCACGACGGCGGCGGCGACGATTACGGCCGTTACCCTTGTCCTGATAGTCAGGATGATTAACCAAGTCTAGAGACTTGAGGCTTTGATCCGGTTCCAAGCTTTCGGATGAGCGCTCGGGTAAGCGATCTTGGCGAGCCACCCGAGCACTGGGCAGAGACACGACGCGATTGGTTACTGCCGAATTCTGTATCTCGACTGGAGCTTCTCCAGGCAGCTGTACAAGATGCCCCAAGCCACCACAGGTATGACAAGGACGGCCAAATAGCTCATAGATATTCTGACCCTGACGCTTCCGCGTTAACTCTACTAGACCTAACTCAGATAGCTGGGAAATCTGAGGGCGAGACTTGTCAGACTGTAACGCTTTACCAAAGTGTTCTAGCACTTGCATCTGGTCGCGCCGAGACTCCATGTCGATAAAGTCGATCACAATCACACCCGCCACATTGCGCAAACGCAGCTGTCGGGCAATCTCTACGGCCGCCTCGCAGTTAGTCCAGAGCACGGTTTCCCGAGCGGTGGCTGAGCGAGTAAAGGAGCCAGAGTTAACATCAACCACCGTGAGGGCCTCGGTGGGCTCAATGATGATGTATCCCCCTGAGGGCAAATCAACCCTTGGTTTTAAAGCCTCGCGAATGGCTGCATTGACTCGAAAATATTCCAGAATGGAAGGAGACTCGGTGCGGTGGTGGTCCACCAATACGCCCACCGGTAAACGTCCATCACTCCAGCTGGATAAATGCTGTTTAACCCGCTGCATGCCAAGATCCGAGTCGGTTACAATGCGATTCACATCAGCATTGTAAACATCTCGTAATACTCGCTGAATGAAGTCATCGTCGCGGTTGAGTAAGGCGGGCGGGCGGGTGGCCATGGCTTCTTGTTGAACCATGTCCCAGCGTTTTTGCAAGGTTTCCAAATCTTCAATGATGGCCTCTTCAGACACCCCTTCAGCTTCGGTCCGCACCAGCAACCCCATGCCTGGTGGCTTAGTCAAAATACCTAAGGCACGCAGTCGATGCCGCTCAGCCTCATTCCGAATTCTGCGGGACAGATTTACGCCCCGCCCGTAGGGCATTAGAACCAGATATCGCCCTGGCAGGGTGATCTTTCCTGTCAGTCGGGGGCCCTTATTGCCCGTAGGCTCTTTCATAATCTGCACCAGCACTTTCTGCTTAGGTGCAACTAGCTCTGTAATGGGGCCTGGAGCGCGCTTCAGCTTCAGTGGTCCTAAATCGGACACGTGCATAAAACCGTTTCGTTCGCTGTCTCCAATGTTGATGAAGGCAGCGTCAATGCCCGAAAGTACGTTTTCAATGGTACCTACATAAATATCTCCCACTTGGTGGCTACCGGTGGCCACAATTAATTCTTGAATTTGATCTTCCGAAAAAACGGCGGCAGTGCGATGCTGCTCCGCAATAATGATCTGCTTGGGCATCCAATTTCCTCAAAAACCTATGCAGTCAACCCGAAGCCACCGAGGTTGACATACGTAAGCTCAACGATTAATCCTTAAAATCTGAGACAGCCGCCCTAACCTAACCCCTTTGGCACTTTTATTAAAAGTCAGCCGGGCTCTGTTGAGGCCATGGGCAGGCTACAGAGAAAAAACCACAGGAATCCAAATACTTCACTGCTTGGCAGCTGGAAGTGACGTTTAGATAAATCCGATTAAGAGTACTGGGGGCCTCAAGACAGACCGAAAGCGTCGCTATTAGATTGCAATCTTAAGTGCTCTGACAGAAGCGGAACTGATCAGTACTCGCCGTTGGTTGAGCTGCAGCTAACAAACTCTGTAGTTATTCTATGGCAGCTTCATTTGCAATGGATTATAGCTTGAGAGTGTACATATGACCAGGATTTAAAAATTTTTATTTCAGTTTTTTCGAAAAATAGGGCCATGTCACGACTTAAATGCAATAAATTACGGCCCTATTCAATGTGAATAGGGCCGTAATTCATGATTGAGTTTTCGTCATGTGCCCTGGTCCCATTCAGGGCGGGCCAATGGAGCAATGTGCTCGTTAGACAGCGACGGCTCGTTTCTTCGGAGCTGCCGTTGCTGGCAGTTTCTCAGGTGTTTCCTCGGCTTCAATGGGCTGCATGAGGAATATGATCAACGGATATCGTTTGGGCAACTCTCGTCGTACGCAGTGGCGGACCTCTTCTTCTAGGCGAGATTTCAGTCCATCCCATCGAACCGTTTTCTGATTGCCCGATGTATCGACGACTTCGCGCCACCGGCTGCGTAGCCCAGACGTCACCACCTGGTTGATTTTTGCATTCCAATCAGCTTCGGAGTGCTTCGTTACCACGCCACGTAAATGCACCATGGGGGGGGCCAATAATTTACCGTTACTATCTATGGTCGTGGACACCGTGATGATGCCGTCTTCTGCCAGTTGCTGACGCTCTTTGAGGACCGTTTGCCCAACGATGCCATTGCGGGATGAATCCACCAGCTCAATGCCCGAGGACACCTTGCCAGCAATCCGAATACCTTGCTCATGGTCAACGGCCACAATGTCGCCATTTTGAATGATCACCATATTTTCGGCTGGTATGCCCATACTTTGAGCCGTTGACCCATGTTTTACCAACATGCGGTGCTCTCCGTGGACGGGGAGAAAATACTTTGGACGGGTGAGGGCTAACATGAGCTTTTGGTCTTCCTGGGCTCCATGGCCAGATACGTGTAGTCCTCTACCTTTGCCATAGATCACATTGGCTCCCTGGGCCATGAGTCGATCTATGGTGTTGACCACAGCAATGGTATTGCCGGGAATTGGGTTGGCGGAGAAGATAATGGTATCCCCAGCACGGACCTTAATCTGACGATGGGAGCCATTGGATATGCGGGTGAGGGCTGCCATGGGCTCTCCCTGGGACCCAGTGGTCAAAATCATGGCCTTCTCATCGGGGCAGCTGTTGAGTGCATTTAAGGGTTTGAACACGTCGTCTGGACATTTGATGTATCCGAGACTGCGGGCATGGGCAATGACATTGAGCATGGAACGTCCAACTACAAATACCGAACGCTGATGCTTTTGAGCCAGTTCCAGCAGCATATTCACCCGATGTACGGACGATGCAAATGTCGTCACCATCAGACGGCCGGAGGCTTCACTAAATGCTCGATCTAAATTTGGGAAAACGGAACGCTCAGAAGGGGTATGGCCGGGCACCTCGGAATTGGTGGAGTCACTGACTAGACACAGTACTCCTTCTTCTCCGTAGGCAGCTAACCGGGCAAAGTCAAAATATTCGCCATCGACCGGGGTGTGATCAACTTTAAAGTCGCCGGTGAAAATAACCACCCCTGCTGGAGTGCGAATGGCTACGGTAAAACTGTCAGCCATGGAGTGGGTATTGCGGATATATTCGACCGCAAATGATTGCCCTAGTTTGACAACGTCACGGGGATTCACTGTCCTCAGCTCAGTGCGGTCAGATACGCCAGCTTCTGCCAGCTTGTCCGCTAGCAGTGCCATGGCTAGCCGAGGTCCGTGGATCACTGGAATGTCAAACTGCTTCAGGTGAAAGGCAATGCCACCGATATGATCTTCGTGGCCGTGGGTGACGATCATGCCTTTGATTTTGTGGCAATTTTCCCGCAGATAGGTGACATCTGGCAGCACGATATTGACCCCATGCATCTCTTCGGATGGGAATGCTAGACCGGCATCTACCAGGATGATTTCATCGTTGATTTCGAAGACACAGGTATTTTTGCCAATTTCATGTAGCCCGCCTAGGGGAATGATTTTGAGGGTACTTTTATCTAGGTTATTAGGGGATTTATTAGCTGATTTAACCGCTACTTTAGGGGTGGTGATCTGGGGTCTTTGGTTATTATTCTGGCTACTGGCTTGGTTGTCGCTATCAGCAGCAGTTCTGGTTCGTTGGCTGGTTCTGGTTCGTTGGCGCATAGGTTCCTTCATGAAAGGTCAAAAAAATTGGTTAAAAACGTTTAGAGATGGTTTCTGTCGGGCTGAAATTTGCTTAAGGGACGGGCATAAACCTCTGCAATAAACTAAAAAAATATGGGCTAGGAGGCTTGTAGGACCTTTAGTTGGCTGGTTATACAATGGCTGTTGGTAAGAGTTCTAGCGCCGCCATTATGTTTTTGAGTTCGTCCACTAGGGCGACAGGGGCCTCGCTTAGGGGTAGGCGGCACTTGCCGACGGACCACCCTTGAAGCTGCATTGCTGATTTGACCAATATGGGGTTGGTGGTGGCAAATAGGGCTTTGCAAAGGGGGAGAAGTTTCAGGTGGATGTCTCTGGCTTCAAACACCTGTCCTTTCTCATAAGCTTGAATCATTTGCTGTAGAGAGTCCCCGACCAGATGACTGGCGACGCTGACCACACCCACGGCTCCCACAGCAAGCATGGGCAGGGTTAATGAGTCATCGCCTGAGTAGACGGCAAACTCAGGTGGGGTTAAACGGCAGATTTCGCTGACTTGGTCTAAATTGCCACTGGCTTCCTTGACCGCGATGATATTTGGAATTTCTGCCAGCTTGGCCACTGTAGATGCTGCCAAGTTTTGTCCGGTGCGCCCTGGTACGTTGTAAAGCATCACGGGGAGGTCGGGAACAGCGGTTGCGATCGCACTAAAATGCTTCTCCAAACCATCCTGGGGTGGTTTGTTATAGTACGGCACCACCTGTAGGGTTCCGTCTAAACCCAGTTCAGCTGCCTTTTGGGTTGCTTCAATAGCTTCCCGAGTACTGTTCGAGCCCGTCCCAGCGACCACCTTACCATGTCCACTAATGGCGGCTTTAACTACCTGAAATAGCTCGTATTCCTCTGCCCAACTAAGGGTGGGCGATTCACCCGTAGTGCCACACACCACAATAGTATCCGTACCATGGTTGACCAAATGGGATGCCAAGCGGCCTACAGACTCATAATCGACGGCCCCCGTCTGATCAAAGGGGGTAATCATTGCTGTGAGCACTCGCCCAAAATATGTCACTTCCTATTCTATCCTCACTAAATCATACGTATGTCGAAAAACTTTGAAATTCCTATTTCCAAAGAATTACGCCATCCCCTACCGTTGGGCCTGACTTTCTGAACTGACATGTTCAATGGCCCTCAACTCACTAGCTACCCAATAATGCTCTTGCTCTGGCCATAGGCTCTAGGTCCACCAAAGCTCAAGGGATATTTTGAATTGGACCCCAAAAATGGGCCAAAATTAGACCAAGACCTTAGAACTTAAAGCTTTATTACTGACCAAGAGCTCAGCAATTTGGACCGCATTGAGTGCTGCCCCTTTCCGAATTTGATCGCCACTTAGCCAGAGTTCTAAGCCACAGTCGTGGGATAGATCACGCCGTATCCGGCCCACAAGTACATCATCTTGACCACTAGCCTCCATGGGCATCGGGAAATAATTGGCTTGCCAATCTTCGACCACCTTGATACCCGGTGCATTTGCCAACAACGCCAGGGCCTTGTCCACTGCAAACGGCTGCGAAAACTCAATATTGATCGCTTCTGAGTGCGCCCGTAAGACCGGTACGCGCACGCAAGTTGCACTGATGCGAAGATCAGAAACCCCAAAAATCTTACGGGTTTCATTCAACATCTTCATTTCCTCCTCACAATATCCCATCTCATTGAGCGGTGAATTGTGGGGAAACAAATTAAATGCCAATGGATAAGGAAAAGCCTCAGTCGTCGGTTTCTCACCTTGCAAAATGGCTTGAGCTTGTTGCTTAACCTCTTCCATGGCGCGCGCGCCAGCACCGCTGGCAGACTGATAGGTGGCAACCACAATCCGCTCTATGGGCTGATATTGATGCAGTGGCCAGAGAGCCACAGCCATCAATATGGTTGTGCAATTTGGGTTAGCAATAATCCCTTGATGATTTAATGCCGCCTGGGGATTAACCTCCGGTACCACCAGGGGTACGGCTGGATCCATGCGAAATGCACTGGAATTGTCAACCACTACAGCACCCGCTGCTGCTGCTTTAGGTGCCCATTCCTTGGAGACAGAACCGCCAGCTGACGCCAGTACTAAATCAATATCAGTGAAAGACACATCACCGATGGCTTTTACCGTAATGGGCTGCCCCTTAAACAGCAACTCCTTACCCGCAGAACGTGGAGAAGCTAAAAGAGTCAGCTCTTTAATGGGAAAGTTGCGTTCTTCCAAAAGCTCTAGAAGTTCGGTGCCAACGGCACCTGTAGCACCCATAATCGCTACACGATACGCTTCAGGCAAAAGATTTAACCTCCTATGTTCAAAATTTGCATTAATTAAAAATAAAATATCGAACCAAACACATCCAAATACTCTATCTAAGGTCGGTTGAAGTAACTATCCAAGGTCGGTACCCGCCACAAACCCAATGTCTATAGCTAAATCCACAAAAGCTAAATCCACAAAGACCCTCGAACCAACCCCAGGTCAAGCCGCAAACCAAATTATCCTCTAATCCAATTGCAGTACATAAAATGCTAATTAATTTCTAGAGAAAATTTTTACAGTACACCTTACGACTAAATCCTAAACCTTAAGATTGGTAACTACTTACCAGTAAGCTAGCGCCTATTACCTGTTCTAACACCTTTATAAGGAACCGCTACCCAAATGCACTTCGGTTAGTGGCCTATGAACATCAGCTTATAAGAATGACAAGCAGCCTAAGTTCCTTTGGTTGTCCCAACTTCTTCAGTTATACAAAATGCCAGGACATCACTGACGACCGTAACGCTCGATTGAAGGCAATCGACTTTCAAAATTAGTGTCGTTAGTATCGAAAGGTAAAGCCAAGTGGCAGAAATAGCTATTAGGAAAGGATTTCAACGCCTAAAATTCCTGAGGCTTTGCAAAGTATCCTAGTGCCTTCCTATTCCATAGTACTACACTCGCCAAGGCATGTCTCAGTAACCGGCATAGCTTCACCCCTAAACCATCTTTACTAAAGCAGACTGCCTGGAGGAAGGAGGAGCTTCTTGATCACACACTCAAGACTCTACGGTCGTAGATTGGAATAATCAGGTAATATAGCTAACTGCACTAGCAGCTAAATGTCTAAAGCATTAATCTTGTTAAGTGTCCTTTACATGCCCACGGTGCTTTTCTAAACAAAGGTGGTGCTGACTCTTGGCTCAAGACAGCACTTGACTGAAATTGCAAAGGGCTGTTCCTTGCGGATCAAAACTTTACACCAGTCGATTTGTGGTACAACCACTGCGCAACAATCAACTAGAACCGAAATCCCCAATGAAAGTTACCCAGGAAAAATTGCCCGATAGCCAGGTTGGCTTAGAAATAGAAGTTCCTGCAGAAATCTCTAAGCAGACCTATGAGCAAACCCTGCGCAAGTATATGAAGACGGCCAACATTCCTGGGTTTCGCAAAGGCAAGGTGCCGCGTCAAATCCTAGTGCAGCAGTTGGGGGCAACTAGGATCAAAGCCGCCGCCCTTGAAGAACTTGTACAGACATCTATTGACAAAGCTATTGCCCAAGAAAAAATCGATGCTTTGGGTAATTATCAATTACGTTCTGGGTTTGAAACCTTAATTGAGGAGTTTGAGCCAGGTAAGGCATTAACTATTTCGGCATCTGTAGATGTTCCACCCCAGGCACAGCTTAAGCAATACAAAAATCTATCGGTCAAAGTAGAAGAGGTTGTCTACGATGCTGAACGCATTCCTGAAACCCTAGCAGGGTATCAAGAAAATCTAGCCAGCTTAGTACCCATCGAAGATCGGGCAGCCCAGGAGGGCGATGTTGCCGTCGTCGACTTCGTTGGCAAAATTGCTGAGGACGGCAAAGAACCTGAGGCGTTTGAAGGGGGTAGTGCAACGGAATTTCAGGTTGAAATTAAAGAAGGGCGATTTATTCCAGGCTTTGTCGAGGGCATTGTTGGCATGGAGCTTGGCCAAACCAAAGACGTCGAAGTGGCGTTTCCAGACGACTATCCCCAACCCGATCTAGCGGGTAAACCAGCTATCTTTAGCATTACCCTTAATGATCTTAAGGAGCGTGAGCTGCCGGACTTAGATGATGATCTCGCCCAGGAAGTAAGCGAGTTTGAGACCCTAGATGAATTGAAGCAGTCCCTAGAGGAGCGCTTTCAGCAGGAAGCCAAGGATGCTACTCAGTCCAATACGGAGAGGGCCCTTTTAGATGAACTGGTTACCCATCTAGAGGTGGAAATTCCGAAGACCCTGTTGCAGCGCGAGGTCGACCATATTGTTACCCAGACAGTGATGCAGCTGTCTAATCAAGGTATTGACGTTAATAAATTTTTGACCAAAGAGCTGGTCGAGAATATGCGTAACAATGCAAAACCTGAAGCTACGGATCGGTTGCGACGCACCCTAGCTCTAGGGGAAGTGGCAAAACAGGAGTCCATTAGCGTTGATGATGAAGCTGTCGCAACGCGCATGAAAGAAATGATGGCTGAAGTTGAGAATCCTGCCAATATTGATCAAGATCGTTTGAAGCAGGTTGTCCACGAAGATCTGCTAAAGGAAACCATTCTGACCTGGTTGGCTGAACATGCAACGGTCGAGTTGGTACCTGAAGGTAGCCTCATCCAGGAAGATGAGACTGATACCATCGCAGCGGTTGCCGAGGAAGAATAGTCATTATTAATTGCCCTGATGTTAACCAATAGGTAGGCATCAGGGCAATTTAGTATCCTTGGTTTGTTTAGTTCAGCTAAATCCGATCAAATTCTTTGAAGGATAAAAGGTTTCTAGGGACTGGTGTTACCATCTCTGAAGGGGATTGCGTTATCTGACCCATGCCCGAGCTGATGGAGGATTGAAAAAAATCCCTTGGGTGGCTGTTGAAATTGGTCGGTTTTCGCTAGAGTATGGGGGCAATCCCTTACTGATAGCCTGGATAAGGGATAGTGCATAATATAAAGGCATACTGTCAGACAACATATGTATTCATCAATGTTTCATCCTTGCCACAGTACAAAAGAGTCGGCCCTGTCCGGTTCTAGGCTGTCTGGTGGCAATGACGGAGCAAGCAATATGCTGCCGATAGTTTTAGAGCAATCAGGACGCGGCGAACGAGCTTTTGATATCTATTCGCGGCTCCTTAGGGAGAGGATTGTTTTTCTAGGCAGTGGTGTAGACGATACTTTGGCCGACTCGATTGTGGCTCAGCTACTTTATTTGGACGCTGAAGACCCTGAGAAAGATGTTCAGATTTACATCAATTCTCCAGGGGGATCCATTACAGCGGGCATGGCCATATACGACACGATGCAGCAAATTCGTCCGGATGTCGTAACCATTTGCTTTGGATTAGCTGCTAGTATGGGGGCATTTTTGCTATCTGGCGGCGCTAAGGGGAAACGAATGGCCTTGCCGAGTGCTCGTATCATGATTCACCAGCCCCTAGGGGGGGCTCAGGGACAAGCGGTTGATATTGAGATCCAAGCTCGAGAAATTTTATATTTGAAGCAACGATTAAATGAGTTACTGGCTGGTCATACTGGGCAGCCTTTGGACAAGATAGCAGAAGACACCGAGCGGGATTTCTTTATGTCTGCCGCTGATGCCGCTGATTATGGTTTGATTGACACCGTGATTTCTCGAGATACTGCTGCCAATTTGATGTCAACGCACTAGGTTAGGGCAAATATGTCTAAGTATGACTCCCATCTTAAATGTTCCTTCTGCGGTAAGTCTCAGGAACAGGTGCGAAAGCTAATTGCTGGTCCAGGAGTTTATATATGTGACGAGTGTGTTGACCTTTGCAATGAAATCTTAGACGAAGAACTTTTTGATTCCAGTTCTGCCGTTACACCTCCGGCTCCTCGTAGGGAGCAACCTCCTGAGCGTGGTCGTAAATCGCCATCTCATATTTCCCTGAGTCAAATTCCTAAGCCTCGGGATATTAAATCCTATTTGGATGAGCATGTGATTGGTCAAAATGAGGCCAAAAAAGTGCTGTCTGTGGCGGTCTATAACCACTACAAACGCCTGAGCTATGTTCAGTCGGGTGGTGATCCGGGAGAAGATAGTGTAGAACTGCAAAAATCGAATATTTTATTGATTGGTCCAACCGGGTCAGGAAAAACTCTGTTAGCTCAAACCCTGGCCAAAATTTTAGATGTGCCCTTTGCGGTAGCCGATGCAACTACGCTGACCGAAGCCGGTTATGTAGGGGAAGATGTTGAGAATATTTTGTTGCGGCTTTTGCAGGTAGCAGACCTGGATGTCGAAGAAGCTCAGAGGGGCATCATTTATATCGACGAAATTGATAAGATTGCTCGCAAAAGTGAGAATCCATCGATTACTAGGGATGTATCTGGAGAGGGGGTGCAGCAGGCTCTGCTCAAGATGTTGGAGGGTACGATAGCTAATGTTCCTCCCCAAGGTGGCCGCAAACATCCTTATCAAGACTGTATCCAGATTGACACTAGCAATATTTTATTTATTTGCGGTGGTGCATTTGTGGGGCTTGACAAAATTATTGAGCAACGGATTGGCAAAAAATCCATGGGTTTTGTACAAGGTTCGGCAGATAACCAGACTCAGTTCAATCGTGATCAGCGAACGGCCAATGTATTAAAGGATTTAGAAGCTGATGATATTGTCAAGTTTGGGATGATTCCTGAGTTTATTGGCCGAATTCCTGCAATTTCAGTGCTGAATCATCTGGATGAAGATGCGTTGATGGCTATTTTGACAGAGCCTAAAAATGCTCTGATCAAGCAATTCCAGAAACTAATGCTGATGGATAATGTAAATCTGGAATTTAAGCCAGATGCTATTCGAGCGATTGCCCAGGAAGGTTATCGTCGCAAGACGGGGGCACGGGCCCTGCGCAGCATTATTGAGGAAATTATGCTTGACATTATGTACGAGCTGCCTTCAAGGAAAGATACAAAGCGTTTTCAAATTACTCGGGACATGGTGGAGAAGCGTTCTACTGCAGAGCTTCTGGTACATCCTTCGTCATTGCCTAAGCCGGAATCTGCTTAGATCCTATCAAGTTGTACCTTCGGGTTGTCTGGATAACCAGTCCAACTTTTTAGATGTGGGCAAGGTTTAATTAAAACCGAGCATTATCTAGTTTAGTTTCCCTGAATGGGATTCTATATGGAATATTGCTGTCCTGAAGGGTTGTGCCATGGCTTACGTAACGCTCAATGGAGTTGATCATTATTACGAATGGATTTGTGATGGCCCCCAAGGGCATCGGCCTACCCTTGTATTTCTCCATGGATGGGGAGGTTCAGCTCGGTATTGGGAACGTACAGCTCAGGTAATGAAGCAGGATTTTGACTGCTTGCTATACGACTTACGAGGGTTTGGGCGCTCTTCGGCTGCTCAGAACATGACACCTGATTTGGGTGAGTTAGAGAGTTTTGCTGACGATCTTGAATGCCTGCTGGCTACCTTAAAGTTAGATCGTGTATTTATCAGCGCCCATTCCATGGGGGCTTCGGTGGCTCTGTATTTCCTCAGCCGTTATCCCCAACAGGTAAATAGGGCGATTCTTACTTGCAATGGCTCCTTTGAGTATGATGAGCTTGCTTTTAAGGCGTTTCACCAGTTTGGCGGTTATGTCGTGATGTTTCGGCCATCGTGGCTGGCTCGGATTCCATTGGCCCCTCAAATGTTTATGTCGCGGTTTCTCAAAGGGCAAATTCCCTATGCTGATAAAAAGGTATTCTTGAACGATTTTTTACAAGCTGATCAAGCGACAGCCTTAGGGACCTTAAAGGCTTCGGTCAGTAAACATGCTACAGAAGCAATGCCCCGAGCTTTTTCCGCTATTAGTGTGCCGACATTGCTCATATCTGGGCAATACGACAGAATTACCCCAGCGGAGCTAGGGCGTCAGGCTGCTTCCCTGAATCCCAACATTGAATACTTTGAAGTACCAGAAACTGGTCATTTCCCAATGCTCGAAGATGCCACAACTTATCTGTCGATATTTAAAGACTTTCTGCATGGTCAATCGCTAGCACAGCATTAGAGGGCTTGTTGAGGCTCAACTTCCGCTTTGCTACCGTGGTTGTAAGGCTATTGAAGGATTGTATGCTCACGTTTTGCCACCAGTGACTTGCCAGGACATGAAAGGACTGTATGGGATGATCAGTCCTTAGTCGGGTTGGCTAAATCCTCATCTGAAAAGGACTGATGTTTAGGTATGAGAGTAGATTTACCAATGTGATGTTCAACATTTTTTTTGACGAAAAAAGTTACATAGATAAACCTTGATGGGAACTCTTAATACAAGCAAGTGACGCAACTATTCTAATTTAGGAAAACCCTTTTCAGACTCTGAGCTATAGGTCTGAAAGATATTTGTTCTATAGGAACATTATGATCGATTCTGAAATTATTGAAAAATAGATGTAAAAGCCTAGAACTTATTTGAAATTGATCTAAATAACTAACCTATACAAGTAAAAGAAAATAAAAAATAATTTTTTATAAAAATCTATTCTTTAGGAAAATGTACTGGTTAGATCGCATTAATGTATTTTACCGTATGCATTTGAAAGATCTGAAACTAAGTAATTATTTAAACAGCCAGGGTGAATATACGGAGTATCTCAGGAAATTCATAGACTGAGTCCCGTAATCCAACGATGGTGAGGTTAAGTCAACATCCCGACAATGTACTTAAATCACGATTTAACTCCCTGACACAGGATATTTAGCACACTATGGCTACTCAAACCTCATCGCTTCGCTCTCGTGGGATGGAGATGCTGATGGCATATAAGCAAAGGCCATCAATCAAATTGCGTAATGATTTAGTTCGCTTAAATGCAGGTTTGGTTCGGAAAATAGCGCATCGCGTCAGTCATCAATGCGCCGAGCCCTATGAGGACCTTGAACAGATTGGTTATCTTGGTTTGATTCGCGCGATTGAGCGATTTGACCCAAGTCAGGGATGCGCTTTTAGTTCCTTTGCGGTTCCCTACATTCGCGGTGAAATGCTTCATTTCCTAAGGGATCGGGGTTCCACTGTTAAAATCCCTCGTCGTTGGCAGGATTTACAAAAGGCGAGTCAGAAAATGCAGGCCGATTTGCTGCGGCATTACGGTCGTCAACCTTCTGATTATGAAATGGCGGATGCTCTTGCCATTTCGGTTAAGGAGTGGCGTCAGGTCAAGATGGCTAATAAAAACCGTATGCCCCTCAGTTTGGATGCAACGGTGTGTCACCAAACTGATTCAACGATTACCCTGGGAGACACTCTGCCCGATGTGCATTATCAGCTACTGCAAGCTTTGGAAGAAGATCGGCAGCAGCTACAGCGGGCGCTGAGTCAGCTAGAGGAGAAAACCCGTTCGGCCATTGAGTTTGTCTTTTTTAAGGGGCTTTCCCGTAAGGAAGTGGCTGAGCGCATTGGGGTTAGTCCGATGACGGTAACTCGTCGCATTCAACGGGGGGTGGATCAAATGATTACTTATTTGCAACCCCAGGCATTGCAAACGGACCCTTAAATTAGTCGGCAGCATCAATCATCAGTGGCTATAAGTGGCGGCGTGGGTTATCCCACGCCGCCACTTGTGTATTGAGGTGTATTGAGGGGCAGTCTCCTGAACGGGTGTAATAAAATCAATAGGTGTGGCATAGGGGAGATAGGAAGCGTGGCACCTAAAGGGAATAACTGGAACGCCACGGATAAAGCAGCATGTAGCCAGCTGCAGGCTCAGTTGGCTACATGCTGGCAAGCGATTGATTGTTTTGATCGGGCCCCTAGACAGATTTTGGTTGTGCCTTCCCTCAGTTTGGATCAGGAGGAATTAGCCAAGGTAGAGGGGGTGCATCACTATGAAGAGCGTTTGCTATTTGCGTTGCTTCATCTGCGGAACCCCAATACGTCTTTGATCTATGTGACGTCCCAACCGCTGCATCCCAGCATTGTGGATTATTATTTGGAGCTATTGCCGGGGATTCCTAGTTCCCATGCCCAGAAACGCTTGCGCTTATTTTCTACCTATGATGGCTCGCAGCGGCCCTTGACTGAGAAAATTTTGGGCCGACCGCGTTTAATCGAGCGTATTCGTCATTGCCTTTCCCCTCAGGAGGCGTACATGGTGTGTTACAACTCTACGGACTGGGAGCAGCGGTTGGCTCTGGCCTTAAATATTCCGCTCATGGCTTTGCCTCCAACCTTGTTGGAGTTAGGGACTAAGGCCGGTAGTCGGGAGATTTTTGCTGCCTGTGGTGTGCCTCATCCAGAAGGAAGTGGTCTCTATCAGGCTCCTCAGGATCTGGCTAGGGCTGCGGCTCAGCTTTGGGAGCGGCAACCAGGTTTAAAGCGCATTGTTATTAAGCTGAATGAAGGATTTTCGGGGGAGGGGAATGCCCTGCTGATGTTGGAGCCATTAGCTGGCGTTGCTCCTGGTATGGCATCCCATCATGACCGGGTGAATGCTGTACTGAAGGCTTTGATGAATATGCGTTTTCAGTATGTGCATGAAACTTGGCAGCATTTTAGTCGCAAAATTGGGGAGTTGGGTGCGATCGCAGAAGCCTTCATTGAAGGCGACATCAAGCGCTCCCCTAGTGTCCAGGGCCATATCAATCCGTTTGGCGATGTGGAGATCCTCTCCACCCACGACCAAATCCTCGGTGGGCCAGATGGCCAAATCTTTTTGGGCTGTCGGTTCCCCGCCGATCAGGCCTATCGTATGGAACTCCAGGAAATGGGGCTGCGGGTGGGGGAAATCTTAGCTCAGCGCGGAGCCCTGGAGCGCTACAGCGTTGATTTCATTGCGGTGAAATCAGGGCAATGCTGGGAATTAAATGCCATCGAAATCAATTTGCGCAAGGGCGGCACCACCCACCCCTTTATGGCCCTACAGCTCTTGACCAACGGTCGTTATAACCTCAAAGACGGCCAGTTTTATACCCCCCAAGGTCAACCCAAGTATTACCGAGCCTCGGATAACCTACAAAAAGACCAATATCGGGGACTGCTACCGGACGATTTGATGGACATCATCATGGTGGAACAGCTGCACTTTAATTCTATTGCCGGTACGGGCGCCGCTTTCCACCTCATGGGTTGCCTATCGGAACATGGCAAACTTGGCGTTACCTGCATTGGCAATACCCCCGAAGAAGCGGAGCAGATTTATGAACGGGTGGTCACCGTCCTAGATAGGGAAACCAGCTAATTATTTTTCATCATGCGCTCAATGTCGCGTTTTTCCTGCTTTTGCTTCAGGGATTCCCGCTTATCGTGGAGCTTTTTACCGCGTCCAATGGCAATGTTCACCTTAACGCGCCCCTTTTTTAGGTACAGCTTCATGGGCACTAAGGTGAGGCCCTTTTCTTCCACTTTGCCAATCAGTTTACGGATTTCTGCCTTGTGTAGCAGCAGCCGCCGTGGGCGGCGCGGCTCGTGGTTATAGGCCTGGTTGGTCATGTCATGGGGCGAAATGTGGACATTGAGCAGCCAAACTTCACCATTTTTGACTTGGGCATAGCCATCACGCAGATTAACCTTGCCTGCCCGAATGGACTTTACCTCGGTGCCCTGGAGAGCAATTCCAGCTTCATAGCTATCTAAAATTTCGTAGGTAAACCGGGCCTGGCGATTATCAGCCATGATTTTAAAGCCGTCACTGGGCTGGGATTTTTTGTTTGTTTGCGCCATTGACCTAACTTCCCACCACTATCCAGAACACCCGGTCTGCCATTATACGAACTATTCCACGACGACACACCATTCATGCAGCTCGTAGTTTACACAGCCGTTTTGAATCAGTGGGTCAGCTTGAACAATGGCTTCGGCCTCGGCTAGGGACGCCGCCTGGAATAGCAGCATGCCGCCGCCCCGCTCTGCCCAATAGCCAGTTTTCGCCCGATGCCCTTTAGCGATGAGACCTTTGACATAGTCCACATGGGCTGGCACAAACTGATCAAAGGTGGCTTTATTGACAATGCCGTGCTCAATTTTGACAAACCAGACCATGAGCAAACAGATTGATAAAACGGTGTGGATAAAACAGCCTATTTATAGTCCCCTGGCACCTCGCCCTGGAAATAGGTACTGCAAAAGATTTGGCAAATATACTCAAGACATATTGTAGGAACATTGGGGTTCAAACCATGGATTTGCAGCGATTCTTCATTGCCCTAGTGCCCCCACCTGAGATTCAAGCTTCAGTCAATGAGATTAAACGCTATTTTGACCAGTGCTATGGCTCCCGTCAGGCCCTGAATTCGCCCCCTCACATTACATTACAGGCACCCTTTGAGTGGTCTAACGAGCGGGACCTTAGGAGTCTGACGGAGGGATTGAGGGGGTTTGCGGCAGGTCAAGCGGGTATGGAGATCTCCCTCCGCAATTATGGAGTCTTTCCACCCCATGTCATCTACATTGACGTGGTGCAAAGTCCAGGCCTAATGGGCCTCCAGAAAGACTTGGCGATGTTCATGGAAAATAGTTACGGCTTTGTAGATCGCCGCCATGCCAACTTTTGCCCCCACATGACCGTCGCCTTTCGGGACTTGACTAAAGCGGCTTTTGACCAAGCTTGGCCAGAGTTTCAGCAAAAGACGATCACGTTTGACTTCATGGCCATGGAGCTCACCCTACTGTGCCATAACGATCGCCACTGGCAAATTTCTCAACGTTACCCTCTGGCTCCTATGGCCCCGCCCTCCAACCCAGAAGTAACCTCCAGTTAGCGTTCTCCTCGGAGCAGATGGGATGATCTAGTGTGACAATCTAGCCTTGATAGCACCAAGCGGCTTGGAAAAAGTCCCGTTCACACACCATGGCATGACGATAGGTGGACCGAATGAGCTCACTGTCTTCGGCATATTGGTCCACGATGGCTTCCAACAGACTGGCCAAGGGCTCAAACTCATCACTGCTGTAGGTGGCAATCCAGTCCCCATAGATATGGGTCGGCACCCCCCCTTGGGCCAACTGCTGCCCCAGGTAGGCATAGAGGCGCATGCAGGGGGACATGGCGACTGCTGTCACTCCGATGGGCTGACTCCAGGCAGTCGCCAGTAAAAAATCCGTATATTGCCGGGTGGCCGTCCCTGGAGTTACCTGGGCTAAGTCCACCTGCCAGCTTTGGGCATAGCTTTGGTGTAGCTTAAGCTCCGCCAGGACTCCGGCGGCCAAATCATGAAACACATGGAAACTCTGCCATGTGGGGGCTTTGGCCGCAGCAATGCTATAGGCCCTGGCAAAAGCTTCTAAAAAAAAAGCATCCTGGCCTACATAGTAGGCAAACGTCGCCTTGGGTAACGTGCCATCCGCAATGCCTTGGACAAAAGGATGGTTCAGGCTATCGTTGGCCAGATCTAGGTGCTGTTGCCAAAGCTTAGAGGAAAGGGCCATAGGGAATGGGGGCAAATTGGTTTGCGGGTGACATTATAGAATTAACGGATACCTCCAACCCGATTTGCCCTAACTGCCCGATGCTAGATCTTGCCGACCTAAAACGAGAAAGCGACCTATTGACCAACCGCCTGGGCAAAGCTCAGGAGTATCTTTGACCTGCCTGCCATCCAAGCAAAAATTGATGACCTGGAGCAGGTCGCTGCCCAACCGGACTTTTGGGATGATCAGGAACAGGCGCAGCAAACCTTGCAAATCCTGAACGAATGTAAGTCTTACCTGGAGCAGCTCCATACCTGGAATACCCAATTGGGGGATATTCAAACCATCGCAGAGCTGTTGGAAATGGAGTCAGATCCAGCGCTTTTGAGCGAGGCTCAAGCAACGGTCAATACCCTGGCGAAAGCCCTGGATCAGTGGGAGCTAGAGCAGTTACTGTCAGGTCCCTATGACAAAAATAGTGCTGTGCTCACCATCAATGCTGGGGCTGGCGGTACCGATGCCCAGGACTGGGCCGAGATGTTGCTGCGGATGTATACCCGTTGGTGTGCCCAGCATGGCTATGGCGTCAAACTGTTGGAGGAATCTAAGGGGGATGAAGCTGGGTTGAAATCGGTCACCCTAGAAATAGATGGCCGCTATGCCTATGGTTACCTGAAGGCGGAAAAGGGCACCCACCGCCTGGTGCGCATTTCCCCGTTTAATGCCAATGGTAAGCGTCAGACGAGCTTTGCGGGGATTGAGGTGATGCCGGTGCTGGACGATACCATTAACCTGGATATCCCGGCTAAAGAGTTGGAAATTAAGACATCCCGTTCCGGTGGAGCCGGTGGTCAAAACGTTAACAAGGTGGAGACCGCTGTGCGGATTACTCACCTGCCCACGGGGCTGTCGGTGCGATGTACCCAGGAGCGATCGCAACTACAAAACAAAGAAAAAGCCATGGCCCTACTCAAGGCCAAGTTGCTGATCATTGCCCAGGAACAGCAGGCCCAGGCTGTGGCTGACATTCGGGGGGACATGGTAGAAGCCGCCTGGGGCAACCAAATTCGCAACTATGTTTTTCACCCCTATCAAATGGTCAAAGACCTGCGCACAAATGTCGAAACTACGGCGGTGGACGATGTCATGAATGGAGATCTCGATCCGTTTATTGAGGCATTGCTGCACCAGGAAAATCAAATTACCCAAGCCACGCCAGTGTAGACAGCACCCTGTCAGCCAGAACTGATACATTACTTAATATTTACTGGTACCCTCGATGACCCAATCACCTCTCCCTCCCGTCGATGCTCAGTCCACCGAGCCTCAACCCACTGAGCCCCAACCTAGTTACGTCAAACTAGCCATGCGCAACATGGTGAAAAAAGGCGGTAAATCCCTATTCCATTTTTTTCTGACGGCCGTGGGCTTGATGGGGTTACTCGTGGGCCTAGCCTACCTCACTCGATGATTTCAGTGCCCCCTACCCCCCTTGAATTAGAGCTCTGGGTCGAGACGGTTGGCTCGCTGTCGGAGACAGAACGGGCTGAACTACCTTCTCCGGAGACTTGGCAAACTTGGTTCAGGGCGTGGCTGACTGAACTCACCCCCACTGCCTCCCCCATTAACCGCTACGAAGTCAGTCTTTTACTCACGGACGACGCCACTATTCAGCAGTTAAACGCCACCTATCGCCACCAAGACAAAGCCACTGACGTCTTGGCCTTTGCCGCCCAGGAAACGGATATGCCGGGCGCTGAGGAAATGTACCAAGCCGCTCCCCTACCCCTGGGGGATGTGATTATTTCCGTAGAAACGGCCCAGCGCCAGCGTCATGGGGCCAACTACTCCATCACCCAAGAACTCGCCTGGTTAGCAACCCATGGCCTCTTACATCTACTAGGATGGGACCATCCTGACGACTCTAGCCTCAATAGTATGTTGGATAGGCAAAGTAGTCTTTTGAGGCAACTCGACTTAATTTCTTAGGATTTCTTAGGATTTAGATGTTAATCACTGAACCTGGGTAGGTAATATACGGTTACGGATTTTAATGAAAATTTGCAAAAATGACTGAATAGTAATTGTTTTGGGAACTAATTAAGCAGTTCTGGGATTTGATTAATTAAGGGTCCGAAAAGCAGTCAAGTTTGTTTGATGGACCAGTTAGGTAAACTGCCACATTCTGTGGTGGGTTCTGTCCACTAAATTGCACAGTTTTAGTGCTGTTGTACGGACTGATATATGTCATCTCTAGGGTTTGTGTATGTCTATTTCCTCTAACCTTCAAGCCGCTCCTAAAAGTAAAAAGGAAAGCAAAACTGCTTGGCAGGTCGCGCCTGATCTGTTTACGAGTTTTCGCTATGCATGGGCCGGCATTGTATATGCCGTTAGAACCCAGCGAAATTTCCGGATTCATTTAGCTATTGGGTTAGTGGCCTTGTGTCTGGGAATATTGCTGCATATTCAAGCGATTGAAGCGGCGGTGGTGGTGGTCACCATCAGTGCTGTTTTGGTGATGGAACTGATGAACACGGCCCTAGAGTCCGTGGTGGATCTAACCGTGGGGCAGACCTATCATGAACTCGCTAAGATTGCGAAGGACTGTGCCGCTGGCGCTGTCTTTATCTCGGCCATGGCGGCGTTGCTGGTGGCGATGTTTATTTACTTGCCGCCGCTGTTGGTGCTGTTAAATGTAGGAATCGCTTAAGCTAGGCTAACTGAGTTTTAGGCAAGCAATGATTTTAGTCATTGATAATTACGATAGTTTTACGTACAACCTGGTGCAGTATTTAGGTGAGTTGGGGCAGGCCCTCGCCCTTGCTGCAGATATCCAGGTTTTTCGTAACGATCAAATTACCCTGGAACAGATTCGTGCCCTGGCACCAGACGGGATATTGATTTCCCCCGGGCCGGGTACTCCTAACGATGCGGGTATTTCCCTAGAACTGATTAAGGAATTGGGTCCGACGGTCCCTATCTTAGGGGTGTGTTTGGGGCATCAAAGCATTGGTCAGGTGTTTGGTGGCACCGTTACAGCGGCTTCTGAACTGATGCATGGCAAGACCTCTCCCGTGATTCACACCAACCAGGGGGTATTTGCCGGTTTGGAAAATCCCCTGACGGCCACCCGGTACCACAGCCTGATAGTGGACCGCGATAGCTGTCCTGATTGTTTAGAAATCACCGCCTGGATCGAGGACGGCACGATTATGGGGCTGCGGCACCGACAGTATCCCCATATTCAAGGGGTGCAGTTTCATCCCGAAAGTGTGTTGACCCAGTCTGGCAAACGGCTACTGCAGAACTTCTTGAGTGCTATTCCTAGGCGGTTATCGGTGGCCGTTTAGGGGCGTACGCTATTCCTATGCCATGGCAGGCTAACCATAAAACTGTCTATCTTGCTTAGCGAGTGTCCCAAGGCTATGGCACTATAACAAGTCATGGACAGTTGATTTGAATGGGATGTAAGGACATATGAAACGGCGGCAATTGCTTCAGAATGCCAGTGCGGCATTGGTTAGTACCCTGGGTCTGGGAATTGCCTCTAACTGGCAAACCTACCAAGCTCAAACAGGTAGCTTGACGGTTACATCCCTGGGGCACATGTGTTTCAAGTTTGCTGGTGGTGGTCAAACTATTTTGACTAATCCCTTTGATCCACGGGGCTGTACCGAGGGCTACAGTGCACCTTCCCTAGGTGGGGCAGACTTGGTCTTAGTCAGCAGCCGATTGCTGGATGAAGGATTTATTCCTGAGTCGGTGACGGTTAGACTGCTGGATGAACCCGGCGCTTACGAAATTAATGGTTTAAGTGTTCAGGGGGTAGGGATGCCCCACGATCGAGAGGGGGGCAGACGCTTTGGCACCAATACAGCGTGGCTGTGGTCCCAGGCTGGAATTAAAATTGTGCATTTGGGGGGAGCCGCGGCTCCGATTGACCTGGAGGATAAGATTTTAATTGGTCGCCCTGATGTTTTGCTAGTGCCCGTTGGGGGTGGACCCAAGGCGTATAATCCGGCTGAAGCGGTTGCTGCGGTCGAGAGTTTACAACCCAAGGTGGTTATCCCCACCCAATATCGCACCAGTGCCGCCAGTAGCAGCTGTGAACTGGAGGCTGTGGATGAGTTCCTTGGACTGATGGCGGGCACGCCCGTGGATCGGGTAGGCAGTAGCCTAACCATTCAAGCGAGGAGTCTGCCCACTAGTGGGATGCGGATTAAGGTGATCTCCTAAATGGTTTAACGGCTGACATGTCAATGAATCCAGACTATCAACAACGGCGACAGGCTGTCTTGGCCGCCATTGGCCAAGGGACGGCTATTTTTGGGAGTGCGCCAACCGCTGTTATGCATAACGATGTGGATCACCCATTTCGTCAGAATAGTGATTTTTTCTATTTGACGGGGTTTAATGAGCCGGGTGCGATCGCAATCCTTGCCCCCCACCATGGGGAGCATCAGTTTGTTCTGTTCGTCAGGCCCAAAGATAAGGAGCAAGAAACCTGGTCGGGCTATCGCGCGGGGGTGGACCTGGCCAAGGAAAAGTATGGGGCCCATGCAGTCTATCCGATTGAAGAACTGGCCGAAAAGCTGCCCCAATACGTCGAAAATGCGGACCGACTGTACTACCACTTCGGGGACGATGCCCCCCTAGACCAGCGTATCCTGTCCCTATGGCGACTGCTGCTAGGCAAGTACCCAAAGCGGGGCCGAGGCCCCGTGGCCATCGAAGACAGTCGACTATTGATGCAGCAGTTTCGCCGGGTCAAAAGCGCTAGCGAACTCGATCAAATGCGCACCGCCATTGCCATCTCTGCCAAGGCCCATAACCATGCCATGGCCATGGCCCGCCCCGGTCGCTATGAATACGAGATCCAAGCGGAAATGGAGCACATTTTTCGCCTGGAAGGAGCCCTAGGACCGGCCTATCCATCCATTGTGGCCTCCGGTGTCAACGCCTGCATTTTGCACTACATCGAAAATGAGCGCCAAATGGAGCCGGACGATCTATTGCTGATCGATGCAGGCTGCGCCTATGGCTATTACAACGCTGATATTACCCGCACCTTTCCCGTGGGGGAGCGCTTTACCCCTGAGCAGCGTATCCTTTATGAGCTAGTTTTAGAGGCCCAGCTGCAGGCCATTGAAGCGGTCCAACCCGGACGGCCCTTTAATCACTTCCATGATGCGGCTACCCGGACGATTACCGAAGGATTGGTAGACTTGGGATTGCTCCAGGGTGATGTGGCCACGCTGATTGAAGATAAAAAGCATAAGGCCTTTTTTATGCATGGCACGGGCCACTTTTTGGGGCTTGATGTCCATGATGCGGGCACCCTGCGCAACCCAGATAAAACGTGGCAGCCCTTTGCCCCTGGTAATGTGGTGACCGTTGAACCCGGTATTTACATTTCCCCTAACTATGAGCCAGAGGAAGGTCAGCCAGTCCTAGACGCGCGCTGGCTTGGCATTGGTATCCGGATTGAAGATGATGTGTTGGTCACCCAAACGGGGCACGAGATTCTCACCGCAGCCGTACCCAAGAGCCTTGCCGCCATGGAAGAACGGGGTTAGACTCAGTACCGCCTAGGGAGCTGGCGGCCGGTTGCATTTAATGATTTTGTTAAGGGTACTCTAAGCCACGGGTCAGCAGCCGATCATGGGCCAGCAGTTGATCCTCCCCTATGGCTTGTTTCATCTGGAGAAGCTAGGGATGGAGAGTGGGCTATGGACGGACGTTAGGGTCGCGCCTAGGTTCTTGTCTGAAATGATCAAAGTCCAATGAATCAAGGGAAGGGGCATTTAATAAACCGCACAAGATCAACCGTTCAAGAACCCGCGCAAATTTGATGTTCAATATCTCAAACATTGCGCAAATGCGGTTACTCTTGTTTTGCAACGCTGATCCTGGGCTTACCTGAGCATGTTCTGGACTGATCCAGGCATGTACCGAGTCCTTGGATTATCACTGTTGAAAGGAACTAAAGCTGTGCATTGGAATCCTTTATTTTCTAAAGCGTTCACCCGAGGGATGTCTAGGTTGACCGCCGGTGTTGTGGGTATTGTGGGGGCGGCCTTGATTGCTTTGCCAGCAGAGGCGGCAAATCTTCAGTTTTGGCGCTTTGACCAACAGGAAAATCGGCTGACATTTACCACCGATACCCAGGTACAGCCCAGGGCCCAGCTGATTTTTAACCCCACCCGTCTGGTGATTGATCTGCCGGATACCCAGGTGACCAGCTCCACTACTCGACAGCGGCTTCAGGCCGGTCTACAGGAAGTTCGCGTGGGGCAGCTGGATGCTCAAACGGCTCGGATTGTGATTGAATTGGCACCGGGTTATACCCTAGATCCTCAGCAGGTGCAGGTGCGGGGCGAGACCAATCGCCGGTGGTTTGTCCAACTGCCCGATTTAATCGCCGACGATGGCTCGATAGCAGCCAATACAGACCGTTCCGAGCAAACGGCCCAGGCGACTAACCAGTCTACTAATCAGGTGACGGACGATAATAATGGGGCTAGTAATCTGTCTGACACCGCCACCCAGGTGCAAAGTATTGTTGCCACAGCCGATGGCTTTTTTATTCGGGTGGCAGGCAAAGCGCCGGAGATCCGACTTCGTCGTTCCCGCCGCCGTGATCCAGAACGCAAAATCATCTTCGAACTACCCAACAGTTCCATTGCTCCGAATCTAACGCCAGAGGCGTTACCCAATAATCGCTACAGCATTGAGACCTGGGAGGTATCCCAGACCGATTCATCGGTGTTAATTGCCATTACCCTGGGGGATGATAGTCCTGACTGGCGGGCGATTGTGACTGATATTAGCCCTAATTTTCGGGGGATTGCTGTGCTGCCTGATGGTGTGGCGATTCGGGATATTCCCGATAGCGGCGCCCCTAGGGATACTGTTCCGGCCCCTGCCGATCCGATTACCATTCGCCCCCCAGGCGACAATTTACCGCCTCGGGAATTGCCGCGTCGCCCATCCTCCGTGGAGGAGCCATCTGACTCTAATGCTCTACCCCAGGTACCCCAGGGGCGCATTGTTGTAGCACTGGATCCGGGGCATGGGGGACGTGATCCCGGGGCCGTTGGCATCGGTGGTTTGCAGGAAAAGCAGGTGATTTTTCCGATCTCCCAACAGGTGGCCTCCATTCTGCGGGAGCAGGGGGTGGAGGTGGTCATGACCCGTAATAGTGACATTGAGGTAGATCTGGACCCACGGGTTCAGGTTGCGGAACGGGCCAATGCTGATCTTTTTGTCAGTCTCCATGCCAATGCCATTAGCCTCAGTCGGCCTGATGTGAATGGCTTGGAAACCTACTATTACTCAGATGCTGGGGCTCGTTTTGCCCGTACGGTTCATGACACTGTGCTCCGTACCATGGGCATGTCTGACCGGCAAGTGCGCCAGGCTCGATTCTATGTGATTCGCCAGACCTCTATGCCCGCCATTTTGATTGAAGTTGGATTTGTCACAGGGGCTGAGGACATTCATAACCTGCGGGATCCGGAGTGGCGCAGTCGGATGGCTAATGCGATCGCACAGGGAATTCTGACCCACATTCAGCGGGAGTTTTGAGCACGGTTTTTTAGGCCAGGCTAAGTATCTAACCAAAAATGGCCTGCCTATTTATGCTCCGGGTGCTCCGCCGCCTCACAGGCCTCACCTAGGGTGTTAATCGTGCGAATTAGCTGCTGTAAGCGGCCAAAATCCCGGTGGTTAAACTGAAAAGCTAGGCGAGGTAGGGCTGCCGTCTCGTCCTTTTCCTCTTCTGGCAAAGCGTCTATCAGCTCAATTTTCCCCGCCGCGACAATATCGCCAAACAAGTTATTCAGTTCCTCTAAAGCTCCGGGCCTCAGACAGGAATTGAGGCGTAATACTAAGCGATTATCCACGTATCTACTGGAGTGGAACACTCGATAATAGTGGGTGATCTCATGCCACGCATCATCGATGTTGTCGGTAATGACGTACAGGCTGGGGTCATCCGGGCTAATCAACTGATTCGCCATGAGGTGGTCACGCACATAGCTATCCCAGCCTTTCCAGTAGTTGCCACCGGGATGATCAATTAGCACAATTGGCATGGGCTCTGCCTTGCCCGTCTGCACCAGGGTTAAGGATTCAAACGCTTCATCCTGGGTGCCAAAGCCGCCTGGAAAGACGGCCAGGGCATCACACTCGCGCACAAAAAACAGTTTGCGCGTAAAAAAGTACTTGAAGGTGAGCAGCTTCGGATCATTTTCCATAATAGGATTAGACCCTTGTTCAAACGGTAGCTGGATATTTAGGCCAAAGGAGTGCTCTGCCCCTGCCCCTTCATTCCCCGCCTCCATAATGCCGGGACCTGCCCCGGTCATCATCATAAATCCCTGGTGGGCTGCCCGTTGGGCAAATGCCTTGGCCAACTGATAGTCAGGATGGGTTGCTGGAGTGCGAGCCGAGCCAAAAATGGCAATTTTGCGCGTGTGGCGATGGGGATAAAAACCCTGGAAACCCAGCTCCATATCCTGCAATGTATTGCTTAAAATCTTCCAATCCAAGCGATCAGCTTCCCGACCAATCATTCTCACCAGAGTTTCTAAAATCTGTTGGATTAATGCCCCGTGTTCCATGGAGGGCAGTTGGGTGACGATTTCAGAAATCTTTTCTTGCAAGTGAGTGGGTAATTTTGTGGGAGAAGTGACCATAAAACACACATTAGTGAAGATGTTTGACCTTATGATTCAAAGCCTTTGGGCCCTTTGACCAGGTTGGCAATGTTTCAGCAATTGGGCCGCTTGTGTATGCTACTGCAGTTGTCAATTAATTCCTGTCAATTAATTCCTTGTAAAGTTCTTTTCCACCTTAAAGAATAAAACTAAACCACGCTCAAGTTATAGCAAACGTCCTGATGCATTAGGACGTTTGTGCGTCACCTTGGCTCTGTAGCCTAACGCCTTCAAGGGATATGAATTGTTCTAACCAAGATGACCAACGCGATCAAACCTGTAGTTTTCTCACCGAGGCTTTCAAGCTGTTCTGAAACATTGCCAAAAATAATGGTCTCAACATTTACTTGTTGAGACCATTAAAAATACTAGAGCTGCCGAATCCATAGAACACACCTATAGGTGAGCTAAATGTCTTGCTATTCCCACAATCTCTCAGGGAGTTACTAAAAGTGGCTGATCCCTCAAGTGTAGCTATTCAGAATCTATAGATACTTTTCTAGGGTATTTGCCAGGGTCGTTTTCGGGACAGCACCAACCACCATGTCAACGCGCTGACCGTCTTTGAAAATCATCAGTGTGGGGATACTGCGGATACCATATTGACTAGCAATCTTGGGGTTATCATCCGTATTGACCTTGACAACCTTCACTTTGCCGTCGTACTGCTCAGAGATTTCGTCCACCACGGGGGCAACCATCCGGCAAGGACCACACCAGGGCGCCCAGAAGTCTACCAGCACCGGCAGCTCACTCTTAATAACTTCTTGGTCGAATGTCGAATCTGTGACTTGTGCTGCTGACATCCTTAAATTCCTTGTTGTCAAATATCAGATTCTTACCATAGCTGATTTTGGCCTGTGACTCATATCAGCACTGAAGAAATCAACCTTAAGAATAACTCGTTATGAGCGTCTGTATTCTCTGTCAACGTTTTATTACTTATTTGAAATTATGATTGGCCACCTTCCTAGGGGCATCCAAATGCCTAAAACATTGGCATTTTATCTATATCGGTGCTCCATATAGGAACCGCCTAAACCAAATAGGTTTAGGCGGAGTGTGGTGTGAGGAGTGAACGGAAACTTTCGTCTCCGCTTTCTGTACTATTGTAGGTCAAGTTTCAGCTTTTGCCATCCCCTACATCCTAGGTCTGGTGAGGGCTTTACGTTTCGTATTATTGTGTCTGCAAGAAAAAATGGGGGTGGTGATGGCGGTCATCATGGGCAGTGATGCCGATCATGCTGGGGGATAAATCCTGCCTTCACAAAACAATTTTTTGTTAACTAAGGTTGCCTTTGAAAACGTTATTATCATTTCCAAAATAATGGGTTCTTGCTTGACAAAAATTGCCTGTTTTAAACCCAATCTATTTGCCCATCCCCAATTGTTGAGCTTTTTGGTAAACCTTTCCTTCAGTGAGCAATGAAGGGGCAATGACCACCTCTACTTGCTGCATATCCTTCAGATCCTTAGCTCCCAATGTGCCCATGCTCGTTTTTAATGCCCCTAGCAAATTATGGGTGCCATCATCCAGACCCGCTGGACCCCTTAAAATCTGCTGCAGGCTGCCGGTGGTCCCCACCTGAATGCGCGTCCCTCGCGGTAGGACAGGGCTAGGGGTGGCCATCCCCCAATGAAAGCCTCGACCAGGAGCTTCAGCGGCTCTGGCAAAGGGAGAGCCAATCATCACCCCATCGGCACCAGAGGCAATGGATTTACAGATGTCCCCCCCGGTCACCAGGCCGCCATCGGCAATTACGGGAACATAGCGTCCGGTTTCCCGCTGGTAGTCATCTCGAGCCGCTGCACAATCTGCGACAGCGGTGGCTTGGGGTACACCCACACCCAGTACCCCCCGTGAGGTACAGGCGGCCCCAGGGCCAATGCCAACGAGTACTCCAGCAGCTCCAGCCTTCATTAGGTCTAAGGTGACTTCGTAGGTGACGCAGTTGCCCAAAATTACTGGCATGGGCATTTCAGAGCAGAACTTAGCTAAATCTAGAGGGACTACTGCTTCAGGAGATAGATGGTTGGTGGACACCACTGTTGCCTGAATAAAAACGAGATCGGCCTCGGTGTCAGCTACTGTTTGACCGTATTTAGCCGCGCCCAAGGGGGTGAGGCTAACCGCTGCAATCCCCCCTTGGGATTTAATATCTGCAATCCGTTGCTGAATTAGTTCTGGTTGTACTGGTTGGGCGTAGATTTCCTGCATTAGGGGCACAAATGCTTCTTTTCCCACGGATGCGATCCGGTCCAGCACCGGGTTGGGATCGGCGTAACGGGTTTGGATGCCCTCTAGGTTTAGTACCCCCAAGGCACCCAGCTTTGAGAGTTCCACCGCCATACGAACATCTACTACACCATCCATTGCGCTGGCAATAATGGGAATTTCACGTTCTATATTGCCAAGGGTCCAACGGGTGTCGGCCAATTCGGGATCTAGGGTTTTGGGTCCGGGCACCAATGCGATTTCATCAATGCCATAGGCACGTCTTGCTGTTTTGCCACGACCAAGTTGAATATTCACTTATCTCTCCTTCCCAAGATCATTAGGTAAGCCTAGCAAAGAAAGAAATCTATTCTCAATTGTTTGTTGCTAGGTCGCTGAGGAATTTGGGTGAGTCTGTGCCTGTTCTATTGGTTTTCTATTGGTTTCATGACAGCCCGATGCTAATGGACTAATCAGGGTATGCTCGACCATAGACTTATGGAATGGATTTCCTTCTAGAGCAAGATCCCTTCCTGTTATTGAGTTATGGGTAACCACCGTGAATTTATCTTCACTAAAGTTTTTTAGGAATCTGAGGGCTAATAATCGTCAGTTTGCGGTTATTGGTCTAGGGCGCTTTGGTCGAGCGGTCTGCATGACCTTGCATGGTATGGGTTATGAGGTTTTGGGGATTGATTCTGATGAGTATCGTGTGGCCCAGGTATTGACGGATCAAATCGCTGCCCATGCGGTTCAACTGGATTCAACTCAGCCCTCGGCGTTACAGGAAGCGGGTATTCCTGATTTTGATACGGTGATTGTGGCCATTGGCAACTACATTCAAGAGAGCATTATTACTACGCTGAATGTGAAAGAGGCGGGGGTGGCCAATGTGGTGGCCAAGGCGTCCACTGAAATCCATGGCAAACTTTTGCAGCGGGTGGGGGCTGACCATGTGGTGTTTCCAGAGTTTGAGATGGGGTGCGAATTAGCCCGTTCCCTGACCCGGCCAGGGGTGCTGGACCGATTTGAACTCGATCCCGACCATAGCATTGTGGAGGTGGTGGTGCCTCGGGAATTTGATGGTAAGACCATTGTTGAGCTGGATTTGCGGAACCACTACGGTCTGACGTTGATGGCCGTCAGCAAGGAGCATGCCATGGATAAGTTTGATATTAATCCTAGCCCGGTGACGCGGCTGCGGGCGGGCTCTCTGATGGTGGTGGTGGGAGCCAATAAGGGCATTGATAAATTGCCGATGTAGGTGATGGGGCGATGGGGATTGATCTAGTTCTACGGCGGATATTGCATGATTGGGGTGGTTAGGAAAGGATGAAAGTCATTGGCCTCATGAGCGGCACCTCCGTTGATGGTATTGACGCGGCGTTGGTTGAGGTTACGGGCACGGGCTATGGTGTCCAGTTTGAGCTACTGGCCACCCACAGTGCTGACTATCCACCTGGGCTGCGCGATCGCATCCTCTCAGTCTGTGGTGGAGCCTCATTGTCCATGGCTGACATGGCGACCATGGATGATGAGATTGCGATCGCATTTGCCCAATCGGCCCAGCAGTTGGGAGCAGCGGATCTCATTGCTTCCCATGGCCAGACTGTTTTTCATCGTCCTCCTACCGCCAGTCAGTTGGGCTACAGCTGCCAGCTGGGGCGGGGTGAACTGATTGCGTCGCTCACTCAAACCCCCACCATCAGCAATTTTCGAGCTGCCGATATCGCCGCTCAAGGTCAGGGGGCTCCCCTGGTGCCCCCGGTAGATGCCAGCCTCCTGAGCCATCCCCACCGCCATCGCTGTGTGCAAAACATTGGTGGCATTGGTAACCTCACCTACTTACCCCCTTGGGATAGAACCGGTGCCCCGCCCCCTGGCATTATGGGTTGGGATACCGGCCCCGGCAATGCCCTGATTGATTGGGCCGTTGACCACTTTAGTCAGGGGGCCCTCACCTATGACCACAATGGGCAATGGGCCGCCCAAGGCAACCCTTGCCAGGTTTTGATCGATCGGTGGCTAACCCAGCCATTTTTTCAGCAGCCCCCACCCAAATCCACGGGGCGGGAACTATTTGGGGCTGACTATGGTCACCGGTGTTGGCAGGAGGCCCAGGCCATAAACCTCAGTCAGGTCGATTTTCTCGCCACGTTGACTGCTTTTACCGCTGCCACCATTGTCCATGGCTACCGTCAGCTACCTCGTTTGCCCGATGAGGTTTTGCTATGCGGCGGTGGGAGTTGTAATGGGTATTTGCGATCGCAAATACAAGCCAAGCTACCCAATATCCCCCTACTCACTACCGATGACGTGGGTCTTGACAGCAGCTTTAAAGAAGCCATTGCCTTTGCCATTCTCGGCTACTGGCGTTGGCACCAGCACCCCGGCAACCTGATGGCCGTGACCGGAGCCCGGCAACCCTGTTTACTGGGGCAAGTCCATAGGGTTTAGGAATGACGTCGTTCAAAAAAGTTTGAAAAAAGGGCAGGGATTCAGGCACGCCGTCGTTCAATCCCGCTAGCAAGACTCTGGGTCTTCATCTATTCTGAGGAGGCAATCATTTTCAGGGTTAGATCATCCGTAAACCGTTGGCAATCTCAACCCGACAACCTGAATTAGCCAGTGCTTCATGGGTTAGCACCCCAGGTGTATCACTTTGTGTTCGTAGTGCACAAAGTCAGCGGCCACCATACCCATTAAATAGCATTAGCTAAGGTGGCCATCCATCGAACCTATTCAGCAGATAGTCAAATCCAGCCAGAAACGATCGATAGTGGCCTGTACAAATCGTCATAAAACCATCAGGGAGAACACGTGAATCACAGTTTTCTGATCGAACCAGGACGCTGGACCCTTCAAGGTAATTGGTTAGCTAAGGATTTACTGCCGATGACCGTCAAAGGTAAAATCCTAGTTGCCTGGAACAGTAATGACTGGTTCACCATGGTCACCAAGCTCGTTTTTCCCAATGGAGAACTAGACGATATTTCCCTACAGTACAAAGGACGAATCACCGGTAGCGATCGCCAATACACCTTTGTTCTGCAACATAGCGTCCTCGGTCGAGTAGAAGGTGAAGGCTGGATTGCTCCCATGTCCATTGTTCAACAATATTGGGCGCTCCAGGATAGACAGATGCGTACAGGGTTTGAGACCCTCTATCGCTTGAGTCCCAACCAATACCATTTTTCCGGCGGCATCATGGCTGGTCATCATTTAACCAGCACCATGGAAGCCATTGTTGAGCGCCATCCGGGTTAGACCCTGTGGCTCATTTCAGGCTCATGTGATGGTTCATTTTGTAAGTTGCACCCAAATTCACCCTGGGAAATTGTCCCCAGGGGTGTATGGATAAATGGCCCATTGTATGGGCTATGGGCTCGAATGAGACGCAGCGTTAAATGACAGATAATAACTTCGGTCGCAGACTGGCTAATCGCTATGAAATCACGGATGCCATCGGTCAAGGCTCCATGGGCAAAGTCTATTTGGCTAAAGATACGCTGCTAGGGGATGTTCCGGTTGCGGTCAAATTTTTGGCCCAAACCCTGCTCAACGAGCAAATGACCCAGCGATTTATGCATGAGGCGATGACCTGTGCCCAGTTGGGCAACAATAGTATGCATGTCGTCAGAGTCACGGATTATGGTGTGACCGACGACGAAATTCCCTTTTACGTCATGGAGTATCTCAAGGGGAAAAACCTGAGTCAGGTGCTCCAGCCATATCCCCTGCCAGTCAAACGATTTCTCGACTTTACTCGCCAAATTTGTCTAGGTTTAGAGACGGCCCACAAAGGGATTATCCTCGACGGACAGCTAATTCCGATTATTCACCGAGACATTAAACCCAGCAATATCTTAGTCACCCAAAGCGCCAGTGTGGGGGAACTTGTCAAGCTTCTAGACTTTGGTATTGCCAAACTGATGCAAGCTGGCAATAACGAGCAAACCAGTACATTCTTGGGCACCTTGGCCTATTCATCCCCGGAACAGATGGAGGGACAAGAACTCGATAATCGGTCTGATATTTATAGTCTTGGCATTGTGATGTACCAAATGCTGACAGGCTCTTTGCCATTTCGTCCCGATAATCTTGACTCCTTTGGGGGGTGGTATAGAGTCCATCGCTCCCAAGCTCCTAAGCCGTTAGATGGCCTATCGCCCTATGGAGCCTTGCCGAAGCGTCTAAAAGATGCAGTCATGGGCTGTCTGGCCAAAAAACCGTCCCAACGTCCTAGCAATATTAGGCAACTGCTGACCTATATTGAAGGAGCTATTCAGTCTTCCTCTATTCAGTCCTCCTCCAGTCAGTCCTCCTCCAGCGCCGCCGACTCCAAGTCCGCTGAACAGACCCCAAAAGCTGCCATCCAAGCGACTCTACAAGCCGATGAGGATTGGTTTTATCGACAGCAGGCATGGCCTCAGGACAAACCCGTTGCCGAGATCGTTTTTCCCAAACTACTGACAATGGACAATCGTCAGCTACCGACATTGTGGGTTATGTTGCCAGGGCAGGAAATTGAGCAACGTATTAGTAACACAGGGTACAACAATTTTTTATGTACCCTTAGCCCCCATCCGATGGTGCTGTGGGTGACCGCATTTTATAGTAAGACCCAAGGGGCGCGATGGCTTTCAAGCTATCTGGATTTGAAAAAACCAACCCATCAAAAGTTCATTTGGCACCTAGGCGAAAGTAGCCATTATCAAGTTCTATTCTTTGCTAAAGAGACACCCAATCAGTTTATTAATGTGCGTCCTCTACACATCGCATCTCCCCAGCGAAAACTGCTCAAGGAATGGGCCATCAGAGCCCGCACAGCGATGTCAGTGGGCCGTCCCCATGACAGTAAAACCATGCTGCGAAGAGAGCTAAATGATCGCTTAAAACCCCAGATGCTTTGGTGAACGTTGGTATGTCCACCTGTGATGAATAGCCCTATGCTAGGGAAAATGGGTATTTTGAAGAAGGGGTAACTCTGCATCACCTTTCTTTTGTGGTGATTATTGCCTAGTTGACAGTCATTCCCTAGGGGCGAGCCCCCATAATAGTAGGGTGGTTAGTCTGCCTTAATCCTATTTAAGTATGCACGGCAGCGACTACGGTAAATCCTTTGATGTAGGCTATTTGCAAGTCCTATGGCTGATCAAGCTGGGCGATTATAGGATACTGCCAGGTCTTGAGTAGTAGGCCCAACGCTATGTAATTATTGGCTTAGAATCGCAGCGTTAAATGACAGAAAATAACTTCGGTCGCAGACTGGCTAATCGCTATGAACTCATGGATTCCATTGGTCAAGGTTCCATGGGAAAAGTCTATTTGGCTGAAGATATGTTGTTGGGGGGTGTTCCGGTAGCGGTTAAATTTTTAGCCCAAACCTTGCTCAATGAGCAAATGACCCAGCGATTTCTGCGGGAGGCCATGACCTGTGCTCAGCTGGGTAACAATAGTATGCATGTCGTTCGGGTGACGGATTATGGTGTTACCGATGACGAAATTCCCTTTTATGTCATGGAGTATCTGAAGGGGCAAAACTTAGGCCAAGTGATTCAGCCTAGCCCCTTACCCATTCCTCGTTTTCTAGACTTTATTCGCCAAATTTGTTTAGGGCTAGAAACAGCCCATAAGGGCATTATTCTAAATGGCCAGGTCATTCCTATTATTCATCGAGACATTAAGCCCAGTAACATCTTAGTCACCGACAGTGCCAGTGTCGGTGAGCTGGTTAAGATTCTGGACTTTGGCATTGCCAAACTAATGGAACTTGATAACACAGAACAAACCAGTAGCTTTATGGGGACCTTGGCCTATGCATCTCCGGAGCAGATGGAGGGACAAGAGCTAGATAGACGTTCTGATATTTATAGCCTAGGTGTCATGATGTATCAAATGCTGACGGGTTCTTTACCCTTTCGCCCCAACAATAATACATTTGGTGGTTGGTACAAGGCCCATCGCTCCCAAGAGCCCATTCCGTTGGATGATCAATCGCCCTACGGTCCCATCCCTAGGCTGATTAAGGATGCTATTATGAGCTGCCTGGCTAAGGATCGTTCCCATCGTCCTAGTAGCGTTAGCCAACTTCTTGACCATCTGTCTCCGTTAGAAAAGCGATTTAGCCGCTCCATTGATCTGGGTAGACAAATCAGGGGTACCCTCAAAGAACTACGCGTAGTTCCTAAACATGAGGTCCTCAGCGGTTCCGAGGAGGATCGGTTTTGTCGGCTACAGGTTTGGCCTCCCCATACCCCTGTTGCTGAGATTGCTTTTCCCAAACTGCTCACCATGAGCCACAGTGAGTTACCCACTCTGTGGGCTATGTTAGGTTCGCTAGAAATTGAGCAGCGGATTACTAATACCAGTTCAAATAATTTTCTATGTGTGCGCAATCCCTATCCGATGATTCTTTGGGTGACGGCATTTTATAGTAAGGCCCAAGGGGCGCGATGGCTATCGAGCTATTTGGATCTAAAAAATGCTGGAAATCAAAAATTCATTTGGCACTTAGGTGAAGAGGGGGCCTACCGCGTACTCTTTTTCTCCAAGGAGGCTCCTAACCAGTTTATGAATTTTCGGCGTTTACACATTGCTCCGCCTCAACGCAAACTTCTAAAGGAGTGGGTGCTGATGGCGCGAAGCATTATGCCCATAGGGGGTCCCCAGGAAAGTAAGAATATACTCAAAACGGAACTTAATGATAAGTTGAAGCCCCAGATGCTACTCAGCTTTGAGTCAATGCACTCCGATGTTTAACCTGCTGCTCTAGGTCTGCGGCCTCTAGCCCATGACTTAGGTCGCTCGGGGAAAATGGATTACAGGATACCAGCTTGAGCGCAGTAGGGCACTAGTAAAACTGGGCACTGACCATTTCAAGATGCCTTTAGATTTACCTGAACAAATTGCGATCGCAGAAATATCATTTACTTCCGCCGACTTTAATATTTCACCCTGGGGATTGCCCTGGCGAATTTCAGTAAATACTTCCATTCCAGTTGTTTCCAAATCAGCCTTGATGCTCTCAAGCTGAGCTTGAACCGTATCCTTTGACTCTTGCAACTCCACACGGATGCAATCATCGATAACCCAACACAACGTACATTGTCTAGGATAATCAGCCGATTGGGCTGCGGCCTTAATCTGTGACACTAAGTATTTAGCGCTATTACTGCCATCGTAGGGCACTAACAAATGGGTAAACAACGTTTGGCAACGTAGGGCTAGTTCTTGATCTCGGTAAGTCGCCACCAGCTGAGGACGCAAAATTAACAACGGTATCTCCAGTTGATTGGCAATCCCCGTCGCCGTACTACCCAATATTTTTTCCGTCAAGAGAGACCGAGTGGGGGTGCCTAGAAAAATGACGTCAGCACTATGGTAACGAGCTGCTTTTAAAATATTGTCACCCACCCGACCTGAGCGAACATCAACGATAACTGACTTTCCCTCCGGCAGGACAGCCTCGCTTGCAGCCGCCAATCGTTCACGTGCTTGAACCAACGCCTCGTCATCCACCTTCGGAATTTCACGCTCGTTAGTCAGGGATACGTTGTGAAAAAAAACGACCTTATCTAAGCCAGACAGAACCAAATCAGGAATAAACATGATCAGCCTTTGCAGGCTATCTTCAAAGTCAGTACAGACTAACGCACGCTTAAACATTTGGCTCTACCCCACCCTGATTACTTACAGCTTAGTCTTGAAAGGCTACAACTATGACCGTAATGTTGTCTCGTCCGCCCCGCTGTTTAGCGGCATCAACTAAGGATTCAGCAGCTGTTGGACAGGAGCGAATAGACTTCAAATGGGTAGCAATTAGTGGGTCAGAAAGCTCCTCTGTTAAACCATCACTGCACAGGAGTAATCGATCCCCACCACCCACATCTAACGATTGAATGTCAATCCGATTCAAGTCCTCCCTCCCTAAACATTGGGAAAGCACATGTCTCCAGGGATGATGCTTCGATTCATCCACCGTTAACTCACCATCTTCAATCGCTTTGGCGACCCAGGTGTGATCCGTTGTGATCTGGTCCAATTTTGCCCCACGTAAACGATAGAGGCGGGAATCCCCAACATGGGCACACCAAGGTACACTGTCATGGTCACGAAACATAACAGCTACTGCTGTTGTGCCCATATCTGCCCGCTCAGGATGGCCATATTGGTCCTTCAAAATGGCATCATTCGCTGCGATAAAAGCCTTTCGTAGCATGACATCCGGAGACTCGGAACTATCCCAATGATTATCCAGATATTGATAAATCGCCTCTGTTGCCAGGCGACTAGCTTCTTGTCCACCAGCATGGCCGCCCATGCCATCAGCAACGACAAAAAAACGGCCTAAATCGTCCAGATAATAAGCATCTTGATTACTAGTACGGAGTAATCCTGGATCTGTTAAACCGGCAAAAAAGCGTTGCATAAAGCACTTAGGCATAGAGGGAGTAGCTAGGGCATACGATCAGCTCGGCCAAGACGCATCAGGGAACGAATTAGTGCTATGGCCGAAACAACAGCTGGTAACGCCATTCCCAAAGCTATCCAGGGTAGTTGACTTATCCATAATAGGGTGGCAGACAAGGTAAACGTGCCCAACAGCAAAGTATAGTTTGTCATCAAATTGACACTGCTGAGGCGACGGATGGCCCGATCGGTTTCAATCGATCGTACCCGGACGCGGATATCGCCCCGATCCAAACGATCGAGGGAATCCTCAATCCGTCGCGGTAGACCAAAGGCGGAACTACCCACTTGCGCAGCCTGGCGGCCGATTTCGCCAATCAGGCCGTTACTAGAAGACGAGTTAGAAACGTTAGTCATAAGCTGATTGGCAAACGGTTTTGCAGCCTCCATAAAGTTAAAGTCTGGATCCAACCCCTTCCCCACACCTTCCAGGGTGGAAAACGCTCGCATTACAAAGGTAAATGTAGCTGGAAATCGAAACGGTTGATCGTAGGCAACGGCATACAAATCATCACTGATAGCATTAATGGACTGCTCCTCAAAGGGCTTGTCCATGAAGTTATCTAAAATATACTGAATCGAGCGACGCACAGGCCCCATATCATCAGTTTCTGTCAGCGCCCCCAAATCAATTAGGGACCTCATGACCATATCGGCATTGCGTTGAGCCACACCCATAAAAGTATGCATTAATCCATCGCGGGTGATGGGCTGAATCTGGCCCATCATGCCAAAGTCATAAAAAATTAAGGCTCCATCGGGATTCACCGCAATATTGCCAGGATGGGGATCGGCATGGAAAAAGCCATCGGTCAGTAGCTGGTGTAGGTAGGCTTGGGCCCCTAGCCGGGCCAGTCGCTGTCGATCTAATCCCGCTGCCTCTAAAGATTCATAATGACTAATTTTAATGCCAGGCAGATATTCTAGCGTCAAGACACGCTGAGAAGCATAGCGCCAATAGATTCGAGGTGCTTTGACCCAATCAATATCACGAAAATTACGGCGAAATGTATCCGCATTACGCCCTTCATGTAAAAAATCGATTTCTAGCCATAGGATGCGGCAGCACTCTTCATAAATCCCGAGCCAGTCCCGTCCTCTGCCCCACTCAGGATGACTTTGGAAATAGTGGGCAACGCCTTTCAAAATAGACAGATCGATTTGAAATAAATTCCGTAACCCCGGCCGCTGAATTTTGACCACCACCTCTTCTCCCGAGTGCAGCTGTGCTCGGTGCACCTGGCCCAAACTGGCGGCGGCTAGGGGAATGGGATCAAAGGTTTGATATAGTTCCTCAATCGATCGTCCCAAATCAGACTCAATGATGGCCTTACCTTGTTCGTAACTGAAGGCCGGCACCTGATCTTGAAGCTTCGATAGCTCTTCAACGTACTCGATGGGAAATAAATCGGAGCGGGTGGAAAAGAGCTGGCCTAACTTGATGAATGTGGGACCCAGATTCAAAAAAGTCAGACGGATCCAGCGTGCCTGGGCACGTCTGCGAGCGGCTTGCTTTTCTTCAGATATCCCCCCGGAATAACTCCAGGCCTTGCCATAGAGCCAGCGCTTACCCAGTAGGGTGAGGAAAAATGACCAGATATCGATAAACCGTTCTGGACGGCTATAGCGACGATTCCACCGATAACGTTTCTCAACTGGGGCCTTGAGTTCTGCCTCTGAAAGATGTTCTGATGTAGAGTCAGAATCGACTGACGCTAATTGGGGGATAGCTTCCCCCAAATCAGGAGTGAGTGAGAACTCGTTAGAACCCTCACCCAGGGACGGATGATCAGTTGTGTTGGGAACTGTAGACACGCAGTCTCCTAGATGGTCAGCGGCATGATGAGGGATGGGATAGAAAACGACTGTTGACCCTGAATCGAGTTTTTTGGCCGCAATGCTTCATTGATAGGAAATATGACAGGGGATGTGTGCGGTCAAGAAGAGGACCGATATTGCTGTAGCGCAACCCGAACTTGGGCAATTTCAGCTCTCAGGTTGTCAATGGTGGCTTGGAGGTCTTCACCGGAACTGGCACCGTTGGCTTCATCCTGATGGTTGACCGTTTGCGAAGACTGAGCCTGTTCAAAAACGTTTTCGATGAATTGATGTAGCCGTTCTCTTTGCTCAGCATCAAAACGGCCAACACCACTCATTCCAGTAGTAATGGCTTCTTCAATTTGTTCCCCGATAGCCGTTGCTAAGGCACGCCCCAGAAAGAACGCTTGCAGCGTTGGATTGCTCATAAAAAAAATACGGATATCTAAGCGCCATTATACCCATGGTTTAAGACTAGCTGTGGCCTAATACCCGATCCGCCAAACTATTTTGTAGATAGAGACTTCTTTTTTGAGGGCACATAAGCCTAGTGCCTGTCAGCCCTATCGTTTTGGCCCAGGGAACGTTACCGGTTTCAGCTTGGAGGTAGTTTAACTCAGTCTAAGGAAAGTCTTTAAAGCTGTGGGATGTCTGCTTAGGGGACCTCAATATCTGGAGCCTCGTTAAATTGAGATTCCGATGCAGGTTGCTTATTAAATTGGGGCTCATTTCCATTTCTAGGCAGGTCATCGACTTCTCCCGGTGGGCCGTCATCGATCGGCCCGTGATCGAGGTTGCCCCTCTGGGTGGAGCTTACAGGGGGTAAGGCATCTGGATCAAAACCCTCATCAGCAAGATTCTCGGGTGTGCTTTCAGTGCTTGAATCCGTCCTCGAAGTTGTTGGATCGATACTGTCTGTTGGGGTCAATC
The DNA here is from genome assembly GCF_034932105.1 of Leptothoe sp. PORK10 BA2. Classification (NCBI taxonomy): domain Bacteria; kingdom Bacillati; phylum Cyanobacteriota; class Cyanophyceae; order Nodosilineales; family Cymatolegaceae; genus Leptothoe; species Leptothoe sp. PORK10 BA2. Next base: position 198,431 of record NZ_JAYGIG010000114.1, read on the forward strand.
CGTCTGAGTCAGACGAATCCTCTGGGGCATATCCCGGTTCCTCAACATCGTTACGCTCAATTTCCCTGGTAGGTCGTTCGTTATAAACCAATTGGGGTGGGGTGGCGTCATCTGAACTGGGCTCTAGGTGATCCAGTTCTTCGGCCGAGGGTACCTCAGGGGGCCATTCTGCTAGGGGAGGAAAGTCTTGTTGAGGCTTGAAGAGTGGTGCTTGGCCTACGGATACGACCTGGAAGCGCAGCGTACCTCCTAGAGCCATGCCCAAACCGCTGGCTGTCGCTGCAGTGGCTATAAGGAACAATAAGCGCCGCTTCGATAACCAACCAAACTGTGGCTTAGGGTCTTCTGCGGTTGGTTGAACAGACGGCGGCATAATCTGCATTGGGCACAAAAAGCTTGGGTAAAAAACAGCCAGAGGCTGTGGAACCGAAAAGATGAGCAGTTGCCATCTGAACACCTACGTCATGTCAGAACTGGGTAATGTCAGACTGGTCAGTTGAGTGTACGACGGAATGAAACTTAACATTTGCTCAATTTCTAACATTACCGATAGCGGTGGAGAAATGGCAATGGTATGGCTAAGTATATTTTCGTTTTTAATTGCTATGAAAGATTCTGGCTCAGGGTTTCAGAACAATTAAATTATTTATTCACCCGTACCTAATGGGTAGTAGTGCTTGAGGTGGTTTTCGGCGGATGCTACCGATGTGATTTCACCATCCAGGGTGGCATGGGTGAGGGTCGTCAGTATTTGACCATAGAGGGGGCCGGGGGCATATCCCAACCGTTTGAGGTGATTGCCATCGATGGGGGGGCGCACGTGAATGAGCTGGGTGATGTAGTGCCAAACGTGGGGCCCAATGTGCTGGGGATGGCGCACACTTGCCAATAATAGGCTGGGTAAATCGTAGGGCACCAGACTCTGATAGATGAAGCTCGGTTTGGGCGGCTCTGGCTGATTGAACCGAGCTATCAAATTATTTTCAAGGGTGGTGAGTTGTTGTAATCGCTGAATTGAGCCTAGGGGTAGTTGTAGGTTAGTGGCTATGTGCGATCGCACCTCCACCCTCGCTAGCAGCACCTCCAACCTGAGTAGCCAGGGTTCTATGGCAATATCTTTGCCCACCTCATCGGCAAATCGCTGTCGCCAGCGCCCTGCCCGATGCATTTGCCGCCAAAGTTCGGCATCAATGGTCAGGGAGGGATGTAAACAGCTTAATGCCCCTAGCTTATCTAGCAGGCCCAGGGACTGGGCCCAGTAGTCTGCTGCGAAAATATAGCCCAACTCAGTCTTGAGGCGGGTTTGTAGGGCTGGTAACCGCTTTTGGGTCTGCTGGGCTTGTAGGTCTGCATAGATACCACTTTCCACTGCATAGCGGATAAACGTTTCCGTTTGGGCATCCAGGTCAAACCCCAGGCGCACCGCAAAGCGCACGGCCCGAAAAATCCGGGTGGGGTCCTCGATAAAACTATTGGCATGGAGTACCCGCACCTGGCGTTTTTGAATATCTAAATGGCCCCCAAAAAAGTCAAGCAGTAAACCCGCTTGAGGGGATGTAAGCCGCACCGCCATAGCATTAATCGTAAAGTCACGGCGGTATAAATCCTGGCGAATTGAGCTGGGTTCAACCTCTGGGTTTGCCGCCGGATAGGGATAAAATTCCGTCCGGGCGGTGGCAATGTCAATCATTAGGGGGGCATGGTTCGCCCGGGCGCGCCAAATCAGAGCGGCGGTTTGAAACTCCCCATGGATCTGTAGCTCCGCGTCTGGATACTGCAGCTGTAGCTGCTGGGCCAAAACTACGCCGGCCCCCTCCACTACGGGGGATTGAAAACTATCGACGACCAGATCGATGTCTTTGAGGGCCACGAGGGTATCCCCAGGGGCTAGCAGCAAATCTCGTACCGCACCGCCTACCAAATACAAATGCCATCCCCGCTGGTGGGCGGCCGCTGAAATTTGGGTCAATAGGGTCCATAAATCTCCGGATGCTAGCGCCGTAGGGTATGCCTGTAGAGAGGTTTGTAGGCGCTCGTATAGAGATCGTTCGGACCGTTGGGAGCCATTCAGATGCAGCGGTGCCTGCCGCTGTCTATCCACTGACTGCAGCGGATAGACCTGCCGTAAAACATCGGTTCTGGTGACAATGCCCACCAGGGCATCCCCAGCTAATACCGGCAATCTGCCCACATCGTAGGTGAGCATAAGGGATTGAATGTCGCTGAGGGTGGTGGTGGTGACAATGGTTTTTAGATGGGAGGTCATGTAGCCTTTGACGGGTGCATGGGGAAACCCATGGTGCAGGGCGAGGTCAATGTCTCGCCGCGAAATAATGCCCACTAGGTGCGATGCATCATTGGCCACACATAGGCCCGAGTGGCCATAGCGCAATAAAATACGCTGGGCATCGGCCACGGTAGTGCCAGGGCGAATAGTCCGCACTGGGGAGGACATGATGTCTTGGGCGGTGACGGTCTGGCCATGGGACTGGATGAGGGCGTCACAAATTTGGCTGAACACCACCTCGGGCTCCTGGGTGGTGAGGCTGGCCGCTGCTGCACTGCTGTGGCCGTCACCGCCATAGGGTTGGACTAATTGCTGACAGTTCACGTCCGTTTGGGGGCGCGTCCGGCTGATGATGGTCAGCTGGGATGTTGTCTTGGTGGGGTAAATGGCCCCCAATAACAGGCTATCTAACCCTAGGAGGGACATCAGGTGGTGGGCTAACCGAGACAGCCCTGGCACAAAATCTGAGGTTTCCAGGTAAATCGTACCCACGGCATATCCTTGGATCTGGCGGATAGTGGTGCGGTCTAGAGCGGTGCTGAGTAAGCCCTGGAGCACCTCTGATAAACCGGGTTCCACCGCTTCCGCAATGGTCTGCTGATGGGCCCCTTGCTCCATCAACCAGGCCAGGGCATAGATATCTCGCGGGGTGGTCTGGGTAAAGGTGAAAGACCCCGTGTCGCTGTGGATGCCGAGGGCCATGACCGTGGCTTGGGTAGGGGAAACTGTTTGCCCAGACCGTTGCAAAGCTTCTACCACCAGAGTGGTGGTAGCTCCCACAGCTTCGATATGGTGCTCGCCCGGAATATCCGGACAGGATTCTATGTGGTGATCGTAAATGGTGATGGGTAGCTGGGTTGCGATCGCATGCTCAATCCAATTCGCCGCTGCCCCCACCCGGCTGCGCTGGTGAGTATCCACCACCGTAATGGAGCGAATCATCGATACCGTTACGGCCCGACGTTCAATCAGCGGATACTGATCCCGATGCAGGGCTAAAAAAGATTTAACCGCTGGATGGCCCCCCCCAGTCAAAACAATGCGGCTACCAGGACAGAGACAGGACAGACCAACCGCTGCTCCCAACGCGTCAAAATCTGCCGTGGTATGGCAAAGGATTAAGTCCATATCGTATTCCTCGACCCCAGCAGCAGACTTGCCATCAATCCGCAAATGTTAGTTCAAAGAAAGTTCAAAAAGATTAATCCCCATGGATTCAGGGAAAACGCTTTCACTAGGGGCCTAATGTTTGATAGCTTACTAAATAAGTCGATCAGTGCTCCACACTGTATCACCATCCATAGATTAAGAAGCTTGTCCCAGCCTGGAAGCGAAATTCTGCTCAGCTAGCATGGTAGTTTTCCCCCTGGGCATGGTGCGTTAGCTCTTTTGCTGTCTTGAGAGTGGCGAGTTATGTCTATCCTATTTCAACTGTTTTTATTCATTCTGGTAGTTTGGTCTTTTGTCATGGTGATCGGTGTCCCCGTCGCCTATGCTTCACCCAAAAACTGGGAGAGTTCTAAGAGTCTAATTTTCCTCGGCTCTATCATTTGGGGCGTCCTCGTAGTGTTAGTGGGCAGCCTCAATTACTTTGTGGTTTAAATACCGTAGTTGGTTACATTGCCAGTAAAAAACACTGCCGTTGCTGATTTAGATGTGGAAACAATCTATCGGAAGTGCTGTGCAGCAGCATTTTTCAGATGAGATTCTCCCCAGCATCAGTAACGGCAAACCATTTACTGTTGGGTGGTAAGGTCATTGGGGCCTACCACCTTACTTTTTTTAAGTAGATAGAGTAATTCCATGGCTGTTTTTGAAGGAAGTTTCGACCGCGCCAGCACTGCTAAATTTGCCATTGTCATTGGTCGCTTTAATGATCTAGTCACCACCAAATTGCTAGAGGGTTGTCAAGATTGTCTGAAGCGCCACGGTGTCAACATCGACCCCGACGGTAACCAAGTTGACTACGCTTGGGTCCCGGGCAGTTTTGAGGTGCCTTTAGTGGCGCGGCAGTTAGCCCTGAGTGGTCAATACGATGCGATTATTTGCCTAGGTGCCGTTATTCGTGGCGATACCCCCCACTTTGACTATGTTGCCGCCGAAGTGTCTAAAGGTATTGCCGCCGCTGGGTTTCAAACCGGTGTACCGGTCGTGTTTGGTATCCTAACCACCGATTCCATGCAGCAGGCCTTAGAGCGGGCGGGCATCAAGAGCAACTTAGGCTGGAACTACGCCATGAATGCCTTAGAAATGGCCAGTTTGATGCCCCAGCTGCCCAAAACAGCTAAGACTTGAGCGATTTCTCCCCAGAACTGACTCAATTTTTTGTCTTTAAAGCCTTGTCCAAATTCTGGAGAAACCTAAGAAAAACAGCAACTCTGAACTGTAAACTAGAATACATAGGCAGCTTCTAAGCATCCTCTTTTTCAAGAAAAGTGTTTGACAAAGAAAAGCGTTCTATGGGATCCTAGTTAAAGTCGAATCAGGCAAATGCGGGTGTAGCTCAGTGGTAGAGCGTCACCTTGCCAAGGTGAATGTCGCGCGTTCGAATCGCGTCACCCGCTTTCTAAAAACACTCTAAAGATAGTCTGCCGTCAATTGGGCTCTCAGATCTTTGTAGTTAAGTTTTTCCCTCTAAACTTTGGATGTCCCTAGCTGCTGGGGCACAGATTTTTTCCATGTGTTTACCCACATAGGCACACAGTTGGCCAACTCGTTGTCCTGGCTTGTTCATGGGATTTAGTGGTTTATTTAGAGCTCGTTGAGGGTTTAGATTTAACGAGTCCTAAACGGCCTAACCCTAGCGGCTGGCCAATTCGAGGGCTTTTAACTCAGCAAGATCCAGAATCATTCCCTCACGGGCCACGATACTGTTGGGAAATTCTGCTGCTGTTTTATGACCGATTTCATCCATAAAATCGTCATCGTGGAGCGGATCGTGGTGGAAAACCACTAGCTTTTTCACGTTGGCTGCCTTGGCTAGTTTGACCGCTTCTTGCCAAGTAGAGTGGCCCCACCCGACCTTGCTACTGCTTTCAGAGTGATATTCTGCGTCCGTATAGGTACAGTCATAGATCATCACATCGGCATTTTGAGCGAGATGCAGCACGTTTTCATCTAGTCGATCGGGGAAGTGTTCGGTGTCCGTAATGTAGGCAGCCGCTAAGCCATTCCATTCCACCCGATAACCGACCGCTTCACCCGGATGGTTAAGCAGGGCATTAATCACATTGATGTCACCAATGGCTACCGTTTCACCAATGGATAGGTCACAAAACTTTAGCTGCGCCTGCATAATTTGGAGCGGCACAGGAAAGTTAGGATGCAGCATTTGATCATTGAGGCGCTGCTCAATGGTTGCGCCATTGGGAGAAATAACGCCGTATACCTCAAACTGATTGCTCGGCAAAAAGGCGGGTACAAAAAAGGGAAATCCCTGGATATGGTCCCAATGGGAATGGGTGAAAAACATACTGGCTTGGACAGACTGGCCTTCGTATAACATTTGCTGGCCCAGCTCCCGTAACCCCGTGCCCCCGTCAAAAATCAACCGCTCACCGTTAACCCGCATCTCTATGCAGGATGTGTTGCCACCGTAGCGAACTGTTTCGGCACCGGGGCAGGGAATGCTTCCCCTGACACCCCAAAAGTGAATCGTGAATTGAGTATTCGAGTCGGACATCAGTGGCTAAAAATGACGTTAATGGGGGACGCGAATTTTGCTTAATGGTAGTTGACTGGCTTTCTGAAACCCACTAGCGCAGCGCATCCTCTTTTTTTCTGAAGAAATAGGTGTCAATCAGGAATAATCTTACCTAGGGCTTTATGCAAAATCTCCATATATCTAGGCTTGTCTTTATAGATCAAGCCATAAAGCGCACATCTGTAATGGTTAAGATTTTTGGATCAGGTTCACGGGCCAAGTACGATTCGGTCCTACGGATGACTATCCTATGGGTTGGGCCATATTGCTTACAGCCAGTTTGCCCAAAGCCATCCCAAAAATAGGCGAGCTAGTTATCTTTTTCCATAGGGATCAGCTCAGGCAGAAGGCCTTTTAGCTTGGTTAAGTCATTGTACGCCGTGAGGTCGTAGTGTAGTGGGGTAACTGTGATGTAGCCAGCTTTAATCGCCTTCACATCCGTGGTGAATTGGACCATGAGGTCACTATTTTGAGTTGGACTGAGGCCATTGGGCAGGCTCTGGAGGGCATCGTTATCGCTCTCTTCTAAGACTTCTCCTGCTAGCCAATAGTAGGTTTTTCCCCGAGGGTCAATCCGCTTTTCAAACAGATCTCGGTAACGACGCACTCCAAGACGGGCCAATGTTACGCCTTGAATGTTTGTTTTGGCGACTGCTGGAATATTTAAATTGAGCAGTAGGGGCTGGGCTAACTGGGTTAGCTGGGGCAAAAGTTGGCCAACATAATCTGCGGCTGGTTGGAAATCTGCATGGGTAAAACTGGCTAAGCTCACGGCCAAGCTAGGAATTCCTTCTAGCAGGCCTTCCATCGCTGCCGATACCGTGCCTGAGTAAAGCACGTCATTGCCCAAATTAGCTCCGTGGTTAATGCCTGAAAGGACACAGTCAGGAGGACTGTCCAGCAATGCATCGAGGGCTAGTTTTACGCAATCAGCTGGTGTGCCAGAACAGGCCCAGGCAGGAATGTTTTGATGGTAAATGGAGGTTACCTGCTCAGCTCGAATGGGGCGGTGCATCGTAATCCCATGTCCGGTGGCAGAGCGCTCCCGATCGGGACAGACTACGGTGACTGCATGGCCCTGGGTTGCCAAGGTATTGGCGAGGGTACGAATGCCCTTGGCAAAGATACCGTCATCGTTGCTGATTAATAGTTTCATGGCGAATCAAAGCTTCGGTGTAGACTAAAGATTGTCTTTTGTGCCCCTCCCGTTTCGACCTTTTGGCCAGCATGACCAACGACTTAGAGCAGCAACTGAGTACATTACAGCAAGAAGCTAGCGATGCGATCGCTACCCTGAGTACCCTAGACGAACTCGATCAGTTTCGGGTGGGTTATCTGGGCAAAAAGGGGAAGCTATCTAAAATATTAGGGGGCATGGGCAAGCTGTCCGACGACGATCGTCCCCGCATTGGGGCCTTGGCCAACCAGGTTAAAACAGCTCTGCAAACCAGTATTGATCAGCGTAAAACTGCGTTGCAGGACACTCAGATCCAAGCCCAGTTAGAGGCTGAAACCCTAGATGTTTCCATGCCAGGTACCTACTTGCCCCAGGGGCGAGTTCACCCCATCAATAGCATCATTGACCAAATTACCGACATTTTTATTGGTCTAGGCTACACCGTTGCCAGTGGCCCCGAAATTGAAGAGGACTACTACAACTTTGAGGCACTCAACTTTTTGCCTGACCATCCGGCGCGGGATATGCAGGACACCTTATACCTGCCCAACGGCAAAATGATGCGTACCCACACCTCTAATACCCAAATCCGCTACATGGAAAACCATGAGCCACCGCTGCGGGCATTGGCCACCGGCCGTTGCTACCGACGGGACACGGTGGACGCTACCCACGCCGCTGTCTTCCACCAGATTGAATTCTTTGCGGTGGATAAAAACATCACCTTTGCCGATTTGCGCGGCACCATCCAACTCTTTTTAGAAGCCCTATTTGGGGACATTGAAGTGCGGCTACGGCCGAGCTATTTTCCCTTTACTGAGCCTTCGGCTGAGGTCGATGTGAAATGGAAAGGGAAATGGCTAGAGGTGTTGGGCTGCGGCATGATTGACCCCAATGTGCTCAAATCCGTCGGTTATGACCCGGAGGTCTATAGCGGTTTTGCTGCCGGACTGGGGGTAGAGCGTCTGGCGATGGTACAGAGCCAGATTGATGATATTCGTCGACTCTATGCCAGCGATCTGCGCTTCCTCAAACAGTTTTAGGGTTTAGGCCGACAATAGGTGACCGTACATTTCCTCCAAGAAAATAGCCGTCGCTTTTGCTCCAGATTACCCAACAGCGACGGCTATTTTCTAAGGATTTTCTAAAGGCTGTATGGTGTCTCGATTAGCTCTCGATTAGCCCTCGGATGCCACGCCAACACCAATGGGGCACGAAACATTGGTGCCTCCCAGGCCACAGTATCCACCAGGGTTTTTGGCTAGGTACTGCTGATGGTAGTCCTCAGCGTAGTAAAACTCAGGGGCAGCCAAAATTTCAGTTGTAATGGTGCCATGGCCAGCCTGGTTTAGGGCTTCCTGGTATAGGGTTAGGGATTTCTCGGCAGCAGCCTTTTGCCCAGGGGAATAGGTATAAATTCCAGAACGATACTGGGTGCCGGTATCATTGCCCTGGCGCATACCTTGGGTCGGGTTGTGGCTTTCCCAAAACACTTTGAGTAGTTGGTCATAGCTAATGACGCTGGGGGCAAACACCACCAGGACCACTTCGTTATGTCCAGTCATGCCCGAGCACACCTCACGATAGGTGGGGTTGGGCGTGTGGCCGGCGCTGTAGCCTACGGCGGTGGAAAACACACCTTCCTGTTGCCAGAAGCGACGCTCCGCTCCCCAAAAACAGCCCAGACCGAACATAGCTGTTTGCATCCCGTCGGGGAATGGGGGTTGTAATGGGTTGCCATTTACGTAATGCTGCTTAGGAACAGGCATTTTTTCAGAACGGCCCGGCAACGCCTCTGAGGGAGACGGTATTGCCGCTTTTTTGCCTAAGCCACCAAGTCCAAAAAGCACCATAGATTTGTAATGAATTTCAAAGACGCCGATACCTTTAGTCTACTCAATCCAGATGGGATCGTTGGTCTCGCTTTAGGTGGAAGCCCGAACTTTTTGCCAATTTTTTGCCAAATAATAAGCCCGCTGGTACACCAGCGGGCTTCAACTGCCATATTGGACAATATGGGATGGAAATTATTTGACTACGGCGGCGTCAAAGGCGGCGCGATCCTCAAAGATTTCAAATACCCGATCCATGCTGGTGAGTTCAAACAGCATACGGATTTGGTCGTTGATGGAGCACACATACATTTTGGCCCCAGCGGTGCGTGCGTTTTTTAAGCAGGCAACCAAAACCCCCAGACCTGAACTATCCACAAATGTGATGTCCTTCAGGTCAATTAGCAGTACTTTGATTCCTTTTTCCAGTGCAACGTTCACTTGCTGACGAAATGCATTGGTCTGAGTACCGTCTAAGATACCGCTGGGCTCAATTACATGAACACCTAAGTCCATAGATATTGTCATGGCTAAATATCAATAATTTCTAGTTTAGCTTTACAGATGTTCAAAACTCGCACTTTTACCAGGCTCATCAGTGGAGGCTGCTGAACCTGCTGTATTGAAAGTGTTCGTCCCCATTTACGCTAGGCTGCCCACCAGAGGATCCCTTGACTGCAGCGTAGAACAACTAGTTCTTCAATAAAACTGACACTGTTCCGGTCGATTGATGGGCTGTTTGGACATAACTGGTGATTGAGATCGCCTCGATTGATTGGCTCCAAGGTTGCACAATCGGTCTCACCAAGGAAAACCAGCGATTACTTTCCAAAAGACGATCTAGTTCTGACCAAGTTCCGTAGATATACCCTTGATTTGGTTTATCCATTGACTGGGTGGTGCGCTGAAATCGTTGGGTGGTGGATAGGGGATGAGCTGGGGCTGCTAAAGCAACGGTCAAACCACCGATGGATGTGGCAAATACCTCACAGTCATCGACTTTAGTATGGATACCCACAAGATCTGTTTCAACCGTAGTTTCTCTATTGCGCTTATCCACCCGGGTCTTTAAACGGCTCCAAGCGGTAACTGCTCGATCCTCTAGGGTTAACTGACTAACGGTCAGCCCTTGCTGGGTGGCAATGCTATCCAGTTGTTTTATGACGGTTGGATTGGGGCTGGTCACTGCCATGAGCCAGGTGCCATCGTTCAACTGACCGATGGCATAGTCCCTGGATAAAAGCTGATGGAGGGGGCCAGATAGGGATTGGGCTAGCTGGGTCGATGGCCATTGCAGGCCTTGTTGCAGGGGAAAGGGTAATCCTTGATAGTGACCAATCTGAGCCCTTAGCTCTGTCCATAGGGGACGCAGATCATACCCCATGGCGGCCCATGCTACGGATGCTGGCAAATACTGTTGCGGTTTGCTGTGGTCGATATCTGGTACGGCTGTTGGATCGGGTTTGTCGGGGGCAGGCTCGAACTCATGGGGGCCTAATGCTGCTGCTAATGTTGTGAGTCGGGTGTTGATCACCAACTGCTGTGGTTTCATTGTGGTGGTTGCGCTTAATTGCTGTCCTTGCAAGGATGACAGTAATTGTCGCTCCGGTGTGGCTAACCCTAGCCAGTCGATCAGGTCTGGAATGTGTAGGTTAAGCCAGACCGGGGTGCAGCAGTCTGGCCCCGATATCTGTAAAGCGGGGGCTTGAGCAACTCGAAGACTCTGGCGCAAAACTCTGACATCGTTGGCGACCAGCAGGGTACTTCCACCTACAATAGCGGTTGCCAGTTGCTGCGTGCTCTGGGCTAATGTACCTGAAATAATCGGTACACTGCTGCCTTCGGTGAAAACGGGATGGCTGCCAGCGATGGTTTGTCGCTGCCAAAACAGTTCTAAAAACTCCCGCAGCTTTTCGTCGTCAGTGGTATCGGTGACCAAGAGGTAACCGGTTTGACGACCATTGTCCCGATCTCGATCCAGATCTTGATCCGTAATGGCAAAGGCAATGGTTTTGCCTAACCAAGGACGAATGTCTGCCCTGGGGTTAATGGCGAGTGGGGTGAAAAATGAGTCTATGGTTTGGGATAGGACCTCGGTAAGATGGGATTTTTGCCAGGTTTTACCGGGTTTTACCGTGGTATCTACCACCGCCGCCAATAGGGCTTGCTTCGGGACAAATTCTAGGATGTGATTGCTTTGGGAACTGTGCGGCTCTGGGGATAGCGACTGACAGCTATTGAGCCCTAGGCTGATGAGTAATAGTGCGATCGCAAAACCACGCCACCAAGGTCTCCTCAACAAATTCACCATAGATGTCTGTGCCCAATCCTGTGCGCCTCTAGTGTAGTAGAGCAAAGACCTTGAAATTAGGCCCAATTATCAGATTTGCCAGCGAGCGGCCACAGTCTAGACTTTGTCCAGACTGTGGCCGCCAAATAACCTATAGGCACAAATGCAGGCTGCTTAAAGACAGATCGCTAACCTAAATCCTGATTGCGCCAAACCGCCAGCAGTCGACCCTGGATATCCACGTCTTGAGCCGGATAGACCATGGGTTCATAATTAGGATTAGCAGGCTTAAGCACCACATTATTGCCTTGACGGTAAAGATACTTAAGCGTGGTGGCACTTTCTACCCGGGCCGCCACAATGGTGCCCTCTTTAATGCTTTTAGGGTCTTCCACCGGACGCATAATCACAAAGTCCCCACTATCAATTAAGGCATCGACCATACTGTCGCCTCTTACCCGTAAGGCATAGTCATGGGACTTAATGGGTAATGAAGATAAATCCAGGTGTTCCTCCGCCACGTCTACGAAAGCTTCCACCATGGAACCAGCCGCAATGGTGCCTTTGATGGGGACACCATTCCCCTGCAAAATGCGAATCGTTCTGGCTTTACCCTCATTCCAGTCGATGTAGCCTTTCTTGCGCAGGTGATCGAGCCGACTTTGAATCGGCGCTGGAGACTTCAGCCCCATGGCCCGCATCATTTGTCGAATGGAGGGGGAGTGCTGATGTTCACGAATATAATCAGCTAACCAGTTATAAAGCTCCTCTTGAGCATTGGTCAGAGTGTCCATGGGGTACTACTCGTAGGATAAACCGTAGGGGAACAGGCGTACCCCTATGAGAACAACAGTACCAACAAAGTCTTCATTCTGTCTACCTGATGTATTGACGTTTTTGGGTGAAAGTGAGATTTCTCATTTTTGACGTTTTTGACGCTGCTTTGAGATGTTGAGGGTCTTGGCCTGAAAAAGCATAAAAGCATAAAAAAGGTCAGGCTTGGACCATGGTCCAAGCCTGACCTTTTTTATGCTCTAGCATCTAAAGCTAACTAGATGCTAGAGCTAGTTTTAGCGAGCCAAATTTAACGAATGTACTCTTTGAGAACGCTATTACGGTTGGGATGACGCAACTTACGTAGAGCCTTCGCCTCAATTTGGCGAATCCGCTCACGGGTAACGTTGAAAATTTGACCAATCTCTTCGAGGGTTTTCATCCGGCCGTCGTCTAGACCGTAGCGTAACCGAAGAACATCCCGTTCGCGGGGGCTCAATGTGCTCAGAACACCCTCAAGGTCTTCACGCAAAAGACTCTTAGAAACCTCATCTTCAGGGGTTTCACCATCCGATTCAATGAAGTCACCGAGGCGGGAATCCTCTTCCTTACCAATGGGAGTTTCCAAGGAAATGGGTAGCTGGGCAGATTTAGCAATAAACCGTAACTTCTCGATGGTCATTTCCATGCGAGTGGCAATTTCTTCTTCCGTCGGTTTACGACCTAGCTCTTGGGACAAAAGCTTAGTGGTTTTCTTAATGCGGGAAATAGTTTCATACAGATGGACCGGTAGGCGGATAGTGCGGGACTGATCAGCAATGGCCCGGGTAATCGCCTGGCGAATCCACCAAGTAGCATAGGTGGAGAACTTATAACCTTTTTCATGGTCAAATTTTTCAGCGGCACGGATCAAACCTAAACTGCCTTCTTGAATGAGATCCTGAAAAGACAGGCCACGGTTCATGTACTTCTTAGCGATGGAAACCACCAAACGCAAATTGGACTGAACCATTTTATCCTTGGCTCTACGCCCTAGATGAAGGCGACGGCGAAATGCAGGTAGGGGCATGTCAACAGCGGCTGCCCAATCCATATCGTCCGGTTCCTCATCCATTCCATCGGATAGATCATCACGGATCCGTTCTAGCTCTAACAAGTCAGCAATTTTACGAGCCAACTCAATTTCTTCCTCTGCCCTCAGCAGACGGATACGCCCAATTTCCTGTAAATAAAGCCGAATAGAATCTTCAGTGTAATGCTTCTTTTTCGCCTGAGCCGCTGCTGTTGCTGCTGCTGTGGTTGAGCTACGACGACGAGATGTGCCTTTAGCAGCTTTAGCACCCTGGACATCTTCCTCGGGACTTGTAAATGGTTTCCCAGCATCAGGATCGATTAACGAATCCAAATCATTGCTAGGTCTCAAGTCCTCAAGAACAGTATTTGCTTGGGTCATGCCGCTTTCCTCGTATTCCTTAAATGCAACAGATCAAAACATCAAACAGTGATCATCAACCTCGGTAGAGCCACCCATACGACGCCCAACAACGGATAACGTTAAGTCAGATGGATGAACCTCATTCGGATTATTAGTTGATGAAAGACTTACTTGATTAAAATAGACAAGCTACTCAGCAGACAAAAACTTTATTACAACGGTACACATTTGCCAACGGTTTGAATAGGAATTCCATAGTTAGCAAAGCTTTTAATGATCGCTACCAATGTAAAAATGCTGGACTGACTGCGGAGCTTATCCGTGTTTCTACAGTAGTAACATGCTTTACATAAAAACGCCCAGGGGAATTGTAGCAAGTTGTCAGAAACCTATAGCTTTCTGTGAATCCCCTTTCAGCTCAGGTCCTTTTATTTCAAGGATTCTGAGACGGTATCAAGGTACACATAAATATTGCCTATCGAAATCAAAATAAATTATATTTTTTTTGTATGCAGACTATAAAAGTTGCAGTGTCAAAAGTGGGTTTTTAACAACTACTTAGATATCTAAAAAGAGACCATAGGTCAACAAAACTTTGGCTTATGCCGACTAATAGCCAGACCTTGGGTTAGTGGCGTTTGCTGATTTATGCCTGAGGTTCAGCCAAAGGTGGCAGGAATTGTCTTCGTAGGTAACTAGGGTATCAGCTCCCTGTTGGGCAAACTGACTGGCCTGCTGATATATCTGGTGTCGTTGACTATCGTCCAAGGTACAGATGCGTTGAAATAGAGCGTGCTGATACTGCATGCCAGTCTGTAAGTCTTGGTCTAGCCAAAACTTAAATCGTCTGATGTGCTGGGATTGAATTGATTTGGTCACTATGGGCCTAAGATATGGAAAATTCTTGATTCATCAAATAATGACTACAGTGTGGTTTTAGCCACAGCTGATTCAACCAGTAGATGCAAGACATCTTGACTGAGGGGCTCAACTAGAAAACCGTCAATTCCTGGATGATCTTCTTGTGGTGACCAGCTGGGCTCATGGAACTGGGTTAGGGCAACAATGGTGGTGCCTGATGGTTTGGTAGTTTCCCTGAGTTGATTGACGAAGGCCGGTGACCAGTTTTGATCGGTCCCTGAGAGAATCACTAAATAGGGAATCCCTTGCTCGATGCGGGCGACGGCTTGCTCCGCTGATTGGGCAACAAAAACAGGCCCCTCAACTTGTGTAGAAAGTGATTGCAATGTTAGGTCTGCACCCAGGCATTGACCTAACAGTAATACGTAACCATTGGAGCTACCCATATGCCTTACCCCATTAGGCCTTTTTAGCCACTTAAGTCTATGGGGATATGTGGGCAACGGTAGATCTGTGCAAGGTATTGAAAAGCTTCTTAGGGTGGGTTATTAAAGTTGGGAACTAGTACATTCAAGTTAATGAATTGCAAGGTTGTCAAAAAGAATAGCAACGGATTACATGTTCTGATTACGCGTTCTGGTCGCACGGAATGGGATTTAGGGGGCAAGACGTGCTTTTTTGAGGCGTGTGGTTTCATACCAGGTTGCGATCGCAGGTACCCAGGCCTGAAAATGGGGCCACATGACCTCACATAGCTTTTGAGCTTCCAGCTGAGCATCGGCTTTCCAGCGCAGATCGAGTAAATGCATTAGGGAGCGGACATTGGCTGACATCACCCAGTGTTGACGCACATCAAAAGGAATCAGTCCGCGGGCATGCTCTTCGGAAAAACCTTGTCCAATGCGGGTTTTATAGCGCTCACAGGCTGCCAAGCACCAGTCAACGTCCTGCTGTCGCAGCTCCTCGGTGTAGGTATATTTTTTGCCTTGTCGGTCGCTATAGTCGCCAATGGGCCGTAGATAAAAGACTTCCTCCACAGACCGTTGGCCTGAAACCACGTCTAAAATTCGCGAGCCGGTATAGCGAAACGACTGCACATCAAATGAAACGCCCACTCGGTGGGTGCGGATCTGCTGCATGGTGGAATGGGGTAACCAGCCGCAGTTGAGCACAATTTGGGGATGCTCTAGGGGCCCATAGTGGCCGCGCCCACCCTTGAGTAAATTGCGAATCACCAGGTCACCGCATTTTTCTTCAGAGGGCCAATTCTGGCGATCATTCCACACAAAGTCTTCGGCATAGTCTTGATGCATCGCAGCATAAATAGTCTGCTGGGGATTGGGGGTTTGGGAAATGACTTCGACGGTAAACCGCTGCATGGGCAATGGATAAAAGGGACGGTGGAAAGGACGATGCTAGTGGTTAAGTCTGGGGGACTCAATACTGGATGCGATCAATCGTCGACCGATATAGTCTATCGATAGAGAAGCACCAGCTCAAGCAAGTCTATCGGAACGTGTAGTTTCCTAAAACCAAGTAACGAACTTTGGCGTAGCTCGGGGCTTGATGATCAAATGTTTACCCAGAGCAACAGACCTAACGCCGATGGAGTTTCTGTTTTAGCTCATGTTTGAGGCGGGCCATGATCGAGGCTTCGTCCAAGTCATTCACAATGTTGGCAATTACCGTCTTGGGTCCCTGCTCTCCCCAGCTGGCTCCGTTGATTAAATAGGTGCGCGTAACTTGGCCCAGAGCATAGGTGGCTACACCCGCTACGGCGGCCTGGGTCAGGGCGACGGAGAAATAGGGGGCAAGGCTCAGCCCCCCTGTGGCCAGACCGGCTGCTCCCAAAATACCTTTGAGGGAACTGAGGCCCAGGGTAATGAGTAATTCGCTGAGGGAGAGGCTGCCGGTAGCGATCGCAATGGTCTGTAAAAGCTTGAGGGATTCCTGCTGGGACATCGGTAGCCCATAGAGTTTTGACAAACTCACTACCAGGGCTAGATCCACCGCTACTCCCCCGATCACATCGGTCAGTAATAGAGGATTCACCGCTACCGCTATGGCCTTGGTCAACGTGGTTTGCCAGATCAGATCATCCCCTCGTCGCTGACGAATTTCTAGCTTGCGCTGCACCAGTTTGGCTTGGATGTTATCGGTATATAGCAGGGTATTTAGGGCAATGAGGGCTTTGCCCTCCCGTTCCAGGACATCTAGAATTTTGAGCTTGAGGGTTTGAATCTCTGGTGTGCCTCGGGTGCGTTGATGTTGGCGACCCCCGTCGGTGTGCACCACCGTGGTTTGTAAGGGGGCTGCCGCTGTCAGCACAATATCCCCAGGCAAAATACTCAAGGGTGTGACCCGCTGTTGTATTTTTTCCAGCAATAGGGCCTGTTCTGCTGGGGAATACTGGTCGGCCTTGTTGAAAACTAGCAAAATTGGTTTGCCCGCCTGACGCAGCCACCCCAGGGCGTCATATTCCACTTGGGTCAGATCGGCTGAGATCACAAATAGGACTAAATCGCTCTGTTGGGCTACCCGTTCCGCCAATTGCTGTCGTTGCTCCCCCCCCACCTCATCAATGCCTGGGGTATCAATCAGTTCGACTCGAGAGCCAGTTTTATTCGTCTTATCCGTCAGGGATACTCGCTGCACGGGGCCATCTTCTGATTCATTCAGGACTTGCCAGTCCACGCTGGTGACAGCTTGGGTGACGCCATGGAGGGGGCCGGTGATAAAGAGGGGTTGGCCAATTAAGGCATTGAGGAGGGATGACTTACCTCGACCCACCATGCCGAATACGGCTAGGTGGATGGTTCCCTGCTCCAGTTTCTGCTGTAATCCCAGCAGGTTATCAATTTCGGGCTGTAGTCCTTCCCGCTCCCGGGGCGTTAGATCCAAGCCCTCAATCACCTGTTTTAAGCTGGCCTGGGCTTGGCCATAGTGGAGGTTGAGTTGTGAAAACTCGACTGGGGTATGGGCTGACGGCGAAGAATCAGGCAAATTAGTCAACGTGGTCTTGCTTTATCTAATCGTTGGTGGTTCCCTCAGTTTAATGCGGCCGTTACAGAGCTAACATCATCAAGAAACTTTTCAGTCTCCATAGAACATAGATGAGAGAATAAATATTGCTTATCGTCTGACTTCGTCGTCAATCTTGCTGCTTCTTCATGGATTTTCAAAGTTCAGCTCAGAACACTTGCTATGACCGCATTGCCCCCTGGATGGATGAGCTATTTGGGGAGTCAACGGTCGCCTTCGAAGATGAACCCTTATTTATTATTACCATTGGCTCTGCAGTGGCTTCCACCCGTGTGGTTCCCTGGGGTGAAAATGAGGCCCTGATTACCACTCGGTCCTATGTGGTGACTGATGTGGATGCTACACCTGAGCTGACTTACTACTTACTCAGGGCCAACGATAATATCTTGTTTGGCCGCTTTGCCCTCGATAGTGAAGATGATGTTGTTTTTGAGCACAGCCTCGTGGGGTCTACCTGCGATCGCATCGAACTTAGGCATTCCGTCACCACGGTGGTTCGTCTGGCTGATGATTATGATGATGAAATCGTAGCGCGCTGGGGCGGGAAGCGTGCCCTTGACCGTTGGGCTTCGCCCGATTACAGAAGCTAGATGTCCTTTAAGGTTTGAGCTATGGGGGTGACAGCTATAGGGAGTCAGGTTGCCAAAGCAAAAAGCGGGTGATATCACCCGCCTTTTGCTTTGGCTCCAGAGAATTCTAGAAAATTCTAGATTTATAGTTGCCTAGGGCCAGGGATTAGACCCCTGTTAGGGGATCTAATGGCCGACACCGATGTAGGTAAAGCCAGCTGCCTCCAGGACGTTGCGGTCTAAGTAGTTACGACCATCAATCATGTTGGGGGTGTGCATTAGGCCAGCCATTTTGGTGTAGTCCAAATCCTTAAACTGTTCCCAGTCAGTTACCAGCACCAGGGCATCGCAACCATCGGCCAAGCGCTCAACATCCGTCTCCACGATGACCCCCGTCATGCCATCGCGCATTCCACTTTGGGAAACAATCGGATCATAGGCCTTGACTTTGGCTCCCAATCGATTGAGATGCTCAATCAAAATCAGGGAGGGCGCATCCCGCATGTCGTCGGTATCGGGCTTAAAGGTGAGACCCAACAGCCCCACGGTCTTACCCTTCAAAATTTTCAGCATCTGCTGTAGTTTTTCTAGGGAAAGCAGACGCTGCCGCGTATTGACATCGATGGTGGCCTTGAGCAACTGGGCCTCATAGCCGTAGTCATCAGCGGTGTGAACCAACGCTGAAACATCTTTGGGGAAGCAGGACCCACCCCAACCAATGCCCGCTTGCAGAAACTTGCTGCCAATGCGGGAATCCAGACCGATACCCTGGGCGACTTGAACCACATCCGCTCCGACGCGATCGCAAATATTCGCCACTTCATTAATGAAGCTAATCTTCGTGGCCAAAAATGCGTTCGACGCATACTTCACCATTTCGGCAGAGCTCAGATCGGTGACCAAAATCGGCACCTGGGGGGCAGACTGATCTTCCGCAAACTTGCGCTCCACAATGGGCTCATACAGCTCTTTCATCATGGCAATGGCCTTGGGGTTGCTGCCCCCCAGCACAATCCGATCCGGGTTAAAGGTGTCATAGACCGCAGAGCCTTCCCGCAGAAACTCCGGATTGCTAACCACGTCAAAGGGAGGCGTCTCTGGCTTACCAACGGGGGCACCGGCACCCACCGGTATCTGCTGACGCTCAGCCATGCCATCCATCACAATCATGCGCACCCAGTCACCCGAACCAATGGGAACGGTGGACTTGTTCACAATCACCTTATAGCCGCCGTTGAGATGCTCACCGATGCCACGGGCTACGGCTTCCACATAGCGAGTGTCACTTTCCCCAGTGGGCAGTGGGGGTGTCCCCACTGCGATGAATAGAATATCGCCATGGGATACCCCCGCTCCTAGGTCAGTGGTAAATGTTAGGCGACCCGCCTCCATGGAGGATTGCATCAGCTCAGACAGTCCCGGTTCAAAAATGGGGGATTGCCCTGACTTCATCAGCTTGACCTTCTCTGCATTGTTATCAATGCAAATCACTTCATGGCCGATATGGGACAGACACACCCCTGTGACCAAGCCAACATAGCCCGTACCAATAACGCAAACACGCATATAAATACTCCTTACTTAAAAATAAATTCAGTGAACGTAAACCTCAGGGTTGTTAGCTCAAGCCTGTCGCTGAAACCTTTGCCCCCCTTGGCTTTACTGAGCCAAGGGGAAACTCTATATCCAACAAAATCAACTAAGAAGATTTTGCGGTGGTAGGTATTGCTAGTTTACCTGCTTCCTCTAGACGTGCTTTAAAGTCGGCGATGGTTAGTTCTAATCCTTCTTTTAGCGGCACTGTGGGTTCCCAACCCAACATGCTCTTAGCCTTGGTGATATCAGGTTGGCGACGACGTGGATCATCCTGGGGCAAGGGCTCAAATTTCAACTCAGCATCAGGATTAATCATTTTCTGAACCGACTGAGCCAGTTCTAAAATGGTGTACTCCCCTGGGTTCCCTAAGTTCATGGGGCCAATATAATCCCCATTCATCAGGCGAATAAACCCATCTACTAAGTCAGAAACGTAGCAGAAACTGCGGGTTTGAGAACCTTCACCATAGATAGTCAGGGGAATACCCTGCAGCGCCTGCACAATAAAGTTACTCACTACTCGACCATCGTTTTCCAACATCCGCGGCCCATAGGTATTAAAAATCCTGACTACCCGGATATCCACATCATTTTGGCGATGGTAATCAAAGGCTAGGGTTTCAGCCACTCGTTTGCCTTCGTCGTAGCAGCTGCGAATACCAATGGTATTAACGCTACCCCGATACTCTTCAGGCTGGGGATGCACCTCGGGATCACCGTATACTTCCGAGGTGGACGCTAGGAAAAATCTGGCTTTGACTCGCTTGGCCAAGCCCAGCATGTTGAGGGTACCCATCACATTGGTCTTGATGGTTTTGACCGGATTGTATTGGTAATGGACCGGGGAAGCTGGACAGGCTAGGTGGTATATCTGGTCTACTTCTAATCGGATTGGCTCTGTTACATCGTGCCGAATCAGCTCAAAGTGAGGATGATTCAACCACTTCAATACATTGTCCTTGCGTCCTGTGTAGAAATTATCCAGACAGATCACCTCATGGTTTTCCCCCATCAGCCGATCAATGAGGTGTGAGCCAATGAAACCAGCACCACCCGTAACTAAAATTCTCATAGCACTTTTGAACTAGTAAAACGCCGATAAAATTTGAAATGTTTGCAACCTATATGCTTCCTGGCAGCCAGGACTTTGTCCAGGACTTTGTCCAGAATGCTAGTCGAGGGACATCTCTGATAAAAACAACCATAGGGAATGGAGCAAACATCCTAGAGAGCCGTTGATACTATCACTAGCCCATTGGGCGAAAGCCACCATTTCCGTGGAATACCCCTAATATGTTTGCAATTTAACAAAGTTGCTTGGTTAAACGACAGGCTGAAACGGACATTTATTACAACTTCAAATCCTTTTTACAGGAATACCCAAAACCTAGCTGTAAATACCAAGCCGCAGGAACCTACCGTAGAGCCCATGGATTGGAGGTCTGGTAGAAAAGTTCTGGGATGGAGGGGGATCTTAAAACTTTATTAATGTCTCTAAATCAGTTTTGATCCAGTCGATACCTGATTTTGTCCCCTGGCGGTCATAAATATCGCTGGCTGCTACAAAATCGCTCACAGCCGCTTGCTTTTTGGCTAGGTTGGCCTGGGCTCTGGCGCGATTATGAAATGCTTCAGCTAGGGTGGGCTCGCAGGCAAGTACCTGGGTAAAGCAGTCAATGGCTTTGGTATAGGCCCGTTCTCGATAGGCTAATACCCCTTGGTTGAACTGATGGCGAGCTTCGCCACTAATGGGGGTGGATAGGTCAGTAATCGGAGTTGTGAAGGGGGTACGTCGTCCCAAGGGCCGTAGGGTAGTGGTTGCGATCGCACCGCCGCCAATCCCCAGAATGGCTAGCATTACGGTTAGTACAACCCATCCGTTACTCGAAACTTCCATAATTCACCATAATTTGACTAGAGCCTAGTTTTTCCTGTGATCGGGTGCTTAATAAAATCTGGCTAAAATCCTGTTTGTCCATGAGCCTTGTGAAAAGATTTTATGAAGTCCTACCCATTACCTAAAGATTCAACCTGTGCCTGCCCTAGAAAATCACGAGCAGCTTTATTAAATCTTTATTCTTAACGGTGATCAAATATCAATAGTTGAATCGCGTTATGCTTAGATTAAAATGCCCGTAACTATGAACTGCAAGGCCCCCCATGGGATAGTCTACTTGTTAGAATTCCATGAGGTTCCCCGGGCCGTTTGGAGCAGTGCCCAACGGTTTATTTAGCATGGTCTGATTTGCCAAAAAGACTCAGTCATTGATTATTTAGAGGTTTTTTGATGCCTGATATGTTTCCCGGCATGAACCCTTACCTGGAACATCCCGACCTTTGGCCGACTATTCATCCACGGTTTGTCACCGCATTGGCTAACCTTCTACGGAAGGACGTTTCTGACCGATATAACGTCATTATCCGCCAACGGGTTTATCGTGTCAGCGGTGAAGACAGCTTGGTGGTTGAGCAATCGGGCCAAGCAAATACCAGTAATGGTTCAATGGGGGCAACGGTAAACGGGGTGAACGGTTCAGCCGTAACGTCCCAACAACCTATTCCCACTTACATTGCTGTGCCTCAAACGATTAAAGAGGACTATATCGAAGTCGTCGATCATCAAATTGGTACAACGGTTACCATTGTGGAGGTCCTCACGCCCCAGAGAAAGCGCCCAGGTCGTGGTCGAGAAAACTACGAACAGCGCTGTGAGGCTATTTTTGGGGGTGACACTCATTTTGTTGAAATCGATTTATTACGAGCTTGGGAACCCATTTCTGCCTATGGTCCCAGTGACACTGACTATCAAGTTTTAGTCAGTCGTAGCGATCAGCGTCCTAAAGCCGACCTATACACCTGGCAGGTTAACGCCCCGATTCCACCGCTCACCCTGCCCCTTAGTCGTCCCCAGGATGGAGAGGGTGCCCAAGCTAGCTGTACGGTTGATTTGAAACAGGCGCTGATCGATAGCTGCGCCGGGTCCACCTATAACTTTTCCATCAACTACGAACGGGATCCCATTCCCCCTCTGCGTCCGGAGGCCAAGCTTTGGCTGGCAAATCTATTGGAGCAATCGGGGCTGCGGCAACCAAGCCAGATCATACAAGCCAGATCATAAATAGATATGATGAGTTAAAGCTCGAAATCATAGCGCGTATCTGTAGGCATGACCGGCCAAACCGTTAATCATCCCCTGACATCCCGTGATTTAGATTCCCTTAGCTCCTCGAATCCCCCATCTGCTAAGGGAATTGGCCAAAGCCAGCAAACAATTTGGAACTGGCGAGGTTACGACATTTGTTACACCGTTGAGGGATATGGTGTGCCCTTAGTGTTGATCCATGGGTTTGGGGCCTCCATTGGTCACTGGCGTAAAAATATTCCTGTTTTGGCCGCAGCAGGCTATCAAGTCTATGCCCTAGATCTACTGGGATTTGGCGGATCTGAAAAACCAGCCCTAGATTATTCGTTAGATCTTTGGGAAGTTCTCCTGCGGGATTTTTGGCACTATCACATCGGTGTTCCGGCTGTTTTTGTGGGAAATTCCATCGGTGGTCTTTTGGTGTTGATGACGTTGGCTAACTCCCCTGACATAGCCCAGGGTGGGGTGCTGCTCAACTGTGCTGGCAGCCTTAACCATCGCCCCGAAGATTTACCCCGCCCCCTCAGTGTTGTCATGGGGCTGTTTAGTAAAGTTGTTAGTAATTCGGTCTTAGGCCCGCTGATTTTTGATCAGGTACGGCAGCGATTTCGCATCCGTGGTGCCCTCAAGCAGGTCTATGGCAACCGCGATGCCATTACGCCTGAATTGGTGGAAATCCTCTATCGTCCTTCCTGTGATCTGGGGGCTCAAAAGGTTTTTGCTTCGATTTTGACGGCTCCGCCAGGGCCCCGTCCCAGTGAACTTTTGCCTCAGATTCAGCACCCACTGCTAGTCCTTTGGGGGGAAACCGATCCCTGGACCCCGATTCAAGGTGCGAAGCTCTATCAATCAATGGCCGATGATCCTGAGCAGTCCGTAACGTTTCAATCGATTCCGGACACAGGGCATTGCCCCCATGATGAACGCCCAGAGTTGGTTAATGGGTTGATATTGGATTGGCTGAAATCCCAGAATTTCTAACTGGCAACCCTGGAACATTATTGGGGAAGACCTTTACGGGATAGAAGATTTTCCTGGTTTGGGGTGTGCTTAGATTAGGATATTTTCATCGATCACAAATAGGGTAAGCGTTTTATCGCCCTGGGGAACTACAGCCACGTGGCTAGCAATATTGAGGGTGTCGGATTGACGATAGGCTTCTGGTAAGACCTTGATATGGTCTCGGGGGACGTCCATCATATTGGGTGATGTTGTCACCGGAATCGCCACCAGATCTCCTACCTGGGGTTTGAGGATGACAAAGTAGCCTCGCTGCTCCGTAATGGATATGTTGAATAGTTTGTGATGGAGATCAACCACCACGACGGCATGACCATCGATGTGGGTCAATCCTGTATATCCTAGGCCACTGCTATGGATTTGAGATTGGGCGACCACCTTATAGACGGTCTCAATCCGGCAGGCAATGGTTAATTGACCGAGACCCATGGTGATGAGCCTTAGGGTTTTGACGTCGTTGGCAAGGGTTTGGATAGTCATGGCTGTTGCTGTAGATGGGTTGCGATCGCACCTACAAACTCCTTCTCAATGTAGGGTTTAGTAAAGTAGTCAGTGGCCCCCAGATGTTTAGCCAGGGTCTTGTGTTTGTGGTTACCACGGGACGTTAGCATCACCGTTGGAATCTTGGCCCAGGCCACATTATTTCGCCGCTGACTTAGAAACTCAAACCCATTCAGGCGGGGCATTTCCACATCACAGATGATCAGATCCGGCAGAGCACCTCCTTGCAGTTGCTCCACCCCATCGCGACCATCCTTTGCCTGCAGTACCTGATACCCTGCCTTGCTCAAGGTTAGGGCTAGGGTGCGGCGGAGGGCGGATGAATCATCAATAATCATCAGGGTTTGAGCCTGTGTCCGCTGGGACTGGCTGGATCGTGGCATTGATACTCCGGTTCCAAGTTTTCTGGTCCCAAATGATCTAGCCTCAAACTGCACCACCGCTGCCCCATCAATAATCGGCACCAGGCTACCATCGGCCAATAATGTACAGCCATTGATATAACTTGGTGCGGCAATGGCCTTACCCAGCGGTTTAATCACTAGCTCCTGTTCAGTCACAATCTGCTCTAAACCCAGCGCTAATCTTCCATCGCCTTGCGGAATAATCAGCATTGTGTTTTGCCCCTGGGTTTTATGTCTTCTCTGCAACTCCTGGGGTAGTTGCTCAGAGACTTGGCACTGATAATTCAGATGCTCTGCTAAGTCATAAACAGGGATGAGTTGCTCCCGCCAATGGAGAAATTGCTTGCCACTGGAGAATTTCAGTTGATTGTCCGTCGGCTTGATAATTTCCTCAATACTGTCCGAGGCAAGTGCCACTGCCGTAGTCCCAATGCTGCCGATGACCAGTTTTGTCAGGGTGAGGGTAAGGGGAATTTTGAGAAAGAATGTAGTCCCCTTCTCAGGATGTGTTGTGAGCAAGAGCTTGCCATTAAAAGCCTGTAAATTCTCTTTCACAATATCAAGCCCCACTCCGCGCCCTGAGAGTTCACTGACCTTACTGGCGGTGGAGAAACCGGGCTCAAAGATCAGCTGCTGAATTTGCTGCTTTGACATGGCCGCTAATTGCTCTGGTGAACGCAGTTGTAAGTCGACAGCCCGCTGGCTAATCCGATTAATATCCAGTCCTTTGCCATCATCGCCAACTTCAATGACAGTATAGTTACCCTGGTGATATGCCCGGACCTCGATGGTCCCTTCTGCCGGTTTACCTAACGCGAGTCGTTCGTTGGTGTTCTCAATACCATGATCAAACGCGTTACGTAACAAATGCAACAACGGATCATAGAGTTTTTCGAGCATGACTCGATCAACTAAAACATCTGTGCCTATGAGATTGAGTTGAACCGGTTTTTGATAACTGGTTGCCAGCTCTCTCATCACTCGGGGAAATCGCTTTAATATCCGATCTAAAGGCACCATTCGTGACCACATCAGCTCCTCTCTCAGCTGGGTAAGGGTACGGTGCTGATGTTCGAGTAGCTGATTTGACTGGCCCGCGAACAAAGCCACGTCATCAATCGATTCGGCTAATTGGAAAACCTCTTCTAATACTCCTTCGAGCAGGAAGTTTATTTCGCCATAGCTGTCCATTTCTAAAGAGTCAAAAGCCGTTGAGGTCATATCAGACACTGCTTCAGCTATCGGTCTGTCAGGCGCGATCAAGAGTTGATCCGACAGACTTTGTAGCTGTTTAACAATGGTGCGAAATGATGCAAACCTTTTTCCCAGCTGGCGAACCGTGTACTGGAACTGATCATTCTGTAACGATAGACTGTTGCGGTTAATGGATAACTCTCCCACCAACTTATCCATCCTTTCCAGGCGGTTCAGGTCAACTTTAGCGGATAACCTGGGTTGTGGCTTTGAGGCCGCTGATTTAAAACCGGGTGCCGTTACCTGAGGTGGTGGGGCGATAGGGAAAACTTCAGTCGGCAGACTGGGCAATGCGTCATAAACATCGCCAATGAAGTTTACGGCAGACTCAATGGTGTTGGGGACCGTTTTAGGGCTAGGGTTAGGAACTTTCGCTACTGTTAGCGCAGATTCAGTGAGCTCTGAATCTGCCAGTTCTAGTTCAGTCAGCGCTGATTCAGCCAACTTTGATGCAGCCAGCTCTGGTTTAGCCAAATCTGGTTCAGCCAGCTCTGATAATTCAGCCAACTTTGATGCAGCCAGCTCTGGTTTAGCCAGCTCTAATTCAGCCAGCTCTGGGTCAGCCAGCTCTGGGTCAGCCAAATCTGGTTCAGCCAGCTCTGATAATTCAGCCAGTTCTGATAATTCAGCCAGTTCTGATAATTCAGCCAGTTCTGATAATTCAGCCAGTTCTGGCCAGTATGGGTTGAAGTCCTCAGAATCATTGGGCATGTCTGCTAATGACTCTGACTCGGGGGATGGAGGCGGAGACGATGGTGGGTCAGACCAATGCTCTATTAAGGGTGCTGGGGGAGATTCCTCCATGACAGCTTCAAAATCGGTGACCTCAATGTCTAATGTTGCCGCTGAGGATTCAGCTTCACCCCATATATCTTCTAGAGCTTTAATATTAGGCGGATTAGGAATCGAGTCTATCTCATCATTTATCCGTTCTACGGACGGAAACTCCATGGCCTCTATGGACCAGATTTCCTCTAGGGTAGATAGCTGATTGGCGGCAGTTGCGTCGAATGAAGCTATGGGCGGATCTATTCCATAGGTTGCCAATTCATCCAGTGCATCAAGATCTAGATTGGCCAAATCCAATTCATTGATTTGCCTTGGGGTAGATATATCGCTGCAGGTCGGATCATCCGGTCCAGCTATGGCACCACCGATCATCGCTAGTAAAATGTCAGAGGGACCACTAAGTGTTTCCCGTTCGCCGGCAAGGATGGCGGTACGAGCATTTTCCACGTCCTTCAGTATCTGCTCAATCACCGGTAATGGTTGATTAAAATTTTGACCTGCTGCTGCTTGGGCCGTATTCATGAGCGTCGTAAACCCTGGCAATTCGACCAGCTCGGCAAAACCAGCTAAGACTTCAAGTTGTATCTGTAACTCTTCACTACAATCATAGTTGTGAGGATTCGCACACACATCTTGTAGCTGCGTTAATACCTCAGCTACATCCACCTCAAAAATTGAGGCTACGATGTCTATCCCCAGATCGCTGGCACTTGGCATAAAGCTATCGGCAGCATTTAAAGCTGGGCCAAGGCGCTCTTCTAGCTTGCTAAAAATTAGGTCAAATGCTGCTAGGGCCTGTTTTTCATTAAAAGTACCCGTGTCGATTTGTGCCTGAAGCGGGTGGCGTAGGCAATCGTAGGCTCGCAGCAACAGAGTTTCTAGCTCAGCATCTACGATTATCGTGTCACTGTACAACGCCTTAAAGGCATCTTCTAAGCGATGGGCAATAGTTTTAATGGTGTCCAAATCGACACTGGCTGCCCCCCCTTTAATGGAATGGGCCGCTCGCATGATCTCATGCACTTTCGCTACACTGACATCTGGACGCAGATCTAGCAGTCCAGTCTCGATAATGTCTAACAGTTCAGACGCTTCTTCAATAAAAAATTGATAGGCCTGATCGCGAATATCGGGATCGATGGTCATAACAAGTTAGCCATTGAGGATAAGGTTTGAAACAGCATGGTGTTGGCCTAGTTCACCTTAAACCGACGGACACTTTCCTGTAGAGTTTGGGAGATTTCTAGCAGGTCCCTAAAGGATGTGGATACTTTATTGGCATCGGACGATGTTTTCTGAGCAATATTAGCTAAATCTTTCATGACGTTGGTAACACTCTCAGAACTCGCGGATTGGGACATGGTGGCCTGGGCAATGGAATTGACTAAGGTCTTCATTTCTGTGGTCACCTGGGCAATGCTATTCAAGCTGTCACGAGTCTCGTCCACCAGTTGGGTACCAACAACAACCTGCTCGGTTCCTAATTCCATTGCTTTGACCACTTCATTGGTTTCTGCCTGAATTTCGGCCACCAGATTCTCAATTTCTGTCGTTGCTTCTGCCGACTGTCGTGCCAATGAACGTACTTCGTCTGCAACTACGGCAAAACCTCTCCCCTCTTCCCCGGCACGAGCTGCCTCAATGGATGCGTTTAAGGCGAGCAGGTTGGTTTGGGCTGCAAATTCATTAATCAGGTTAACTACGCCGGAAATCTTTTGGGATGATTCACCTAGCCGTTTTACCTTTTTGGCCGTAGCCGCGACCGTTTCCCGAATGGCAATAATGCCTTCTACGGTGCGGTTCATGGCCGCATCGCTAGATGCTACGGTCGCTGTTGTTTGTTTTACAATGGCCTCGGCTTGATCGGCGTTGGCAGCTACCGCTCGAATAGACTCAACCACTTGGTCTAATTGCTCAAGGGCAGTGGAAATCTCTTGGGTTTGCTGTTGTGCGGCCAGGGAAAGATCTTGGACGGAGGATTCATTTTGACTGGCGGTCGTGGTTACCTGCTGCGACGCCGTCTGTACTTGCTCTACAATTTTTTTCAAGCTTGAAATGGTGGCATTGTAAGAATCAGCAATGGTGCCTATTTCGTCCGCTGTGACCTGGGCTCTCACGGTCAGATCACCTTGGCTGACAGGGTCGACTTCTAGCATGAGTGCTAGGGCACGTTGCTGAAGGTTCTCTTTTAGCTCTTTTTGTTCTGCTGCTAGGGTGGAAAATTGTTGTACCGTCATAAGGACGCCCAGCTGGCGGCCTAGCTGGCTACAAAAGCTAATCTCTGGAGCTGTCCAGATGTGCAATCCTTGGGCATGATGAATTGTCAATAACCCAAACAATCGAGATTGATTGATGACTGGGACTACCAAAGCAGACTTAACCTGCAGAGCCTGCCATCGCTGGCCTAATTCCTCAGATAATTCGGCAATGGCAATATCATCGGCAATCAACAACTGACCATTGGTATAATTCTCAATTTCAGTTTGAGAAAGATTTAAGGCCGGTATGCTCTCATCAAAAATACTGGGTTGATTCGCTGTGATTGATTCATTCTGGCTGAGTATCTGATGATCTTCGAGGCGATACAGTGCCACCCGATCGGAATGCAGAAAGGTACGTACCTGCTCAACAAATAGATTGAGCTGAGTCTGATTATTTTCACTGTCTAAATCGCCGGTGATTGCAGTAGCTGAGGCCAGTAGTTTTGACTGCTGTGCTGTGGCCTGTTGCTCATTGTTAAACTGTTTTAGCTGTGCGGCCATTTGGTTGATGTTACCCCCCAGTTGGGCGAGTTCGTCTTGGCCAGAAACTTCTAAACGGGTGCGTAAATCTCCTTTACCAATTCTAGTTACCGCGTCAGCGGCTTGTAAAATTGGGTTTGTGAAGCGGCGAGTTGACCAAACGGCTAGACCTGTTGCTACACCTGCGGCAGCTAGGGTTCCTAGGGCGATTGCAAAAAACAATCGTTTCTGAGCGACCTGCAACAATGCCAAATCCACTGAGGTTACGGCACTCCAGCTTAAATCAGGCAGGCCCTCAACAGCTACTCCAGGGGCAAAGCCCACCAACTCGTCTATACCTGTGAGAACGTTTTTCGCTTCTACAGTTTCACTGCTCTCACCACGGAAAACACCCGCAACATCTGGAAAAATATCGGATAGGGATAAAACCTTGACATCCACGGCTGTGGATAGGTCCACGGGTTGGCCAGTTGAATTAACCGGAATAATATAATCCGTGTCACTAGAAAGAAAGACCTCTCCTGACGCGCTCGCTAGATAATAATCGTTACCCTCATTACCAAAGCTAGTCAAGGATGTTTGTAAGGCTTTGACCGGAATACGAGCACGCACGTATCCGATGGGTTGACCCGTTACTTGGTCTTTTACGACGGATGCCGAATATATACTAAATTCACCGGATGTAGCGGAAATTGACGGCTGGCTCAGGATTGCCCCATTGGCGGCCTTCGCCGCTTGTATATAGGATCGATCGAGGTGATTCTTCAATGTTTCGCCCTCGGAGCTTTGGGCGATGGGATTACCGGAGAGGTCAAAAAAGGCAATGCTACTATAGACACCGTTGTAGGCGGCCATCATTTGATCAAGGGCCTCGGTCTTTTCTTGATCCGTAACGGTCACCCGTAGCTTAGGATCAGCAAAAATATCTAAACCTGCTAAAACTTGAATATCCGAATAGCGATCCTTCATAAAGAGATCCACTACTAAGTGCAGATCATTCACACGGATCTTTTCCAGCTCTTCTAACTTTTCCAAAGACCCTTGGTTGGCAATACTATAGGCAATTGCTCCCACCCCCACCACCGGCAGTGTTCCTAACAGTATTGCCAACAACGATGCCTTAGTTCTTAAGCCCATTTGTTGCCACCAAGCTTTTAGCTTGCCTTGGCGAGGGGCAGCCTGAACTGATCGGTGTGTCACCATCTCTAGGGGAGACTTGGTCACTAAACTACTCAATAAGTCATCGGATGGTTTTGTCGCAGCAGCAGCCCAAGCTTCATGGGAGAGATTACTACTGTCAGGCTGTTTTGGTGTGCTTAATGTCATGGAAAATACCTCGAACTCGGATAATTGATTGAATAGTTGGTGGAACTAAGCCGGCATACGGTCAAAAATTGCTGGACTATCAAGCAGAGTGAACATCTCACCAGTTGAGTTCAACCAATAGCCGCGCAAAAACGGTACCAATGTCTCAGATACAACGGTTGGGGACTGGATAACATCTAGGGACAGCAACTCTATTCCCTCTATTTCTCTAACCCATAAGCCTAGACAGCATCGTTCGACTGTCTCTTCAGATAGTTGTTTTTCTATTAGCAAAACATCGTAGCGGGCGGTTAATGTAGGTTGCTGTTGCCAGGGCGATACCCCCAAAAGTTTTGCTGTATCGACAATCCACAGGACCTCACCCCGCCAGTTATAAATCCCCATTACCCAAGGAGGTAAATGGGGCATGGCTGTAATCTTTGCTGCTTCAATTTTCAATACTGCCACCATCTGATCGACTGGCAATAGCGCTGTCATGTCTGGGGACACGTTAAATTTTAGAAACTGCGTCATGGTTGACGCTTGAGGTAGGTCCTGGGGGTACAATTTCATGGTTTCCAACGACTCTTAAATATGAGCCCAAGGCTCAACAACGATTTAGTGTAGATCGAACTATTTCTAACGACCAATCAGTTGTTTGACCGTTTTGGATAACTCTTTTTGATCGATAGGTTTGGTCAGATAAGCATCTGCCCCCTGCTTCTTGCCCCAAAACTTATCCATGTCAGTGTCTTTTGTAGAACAGATAATTATAGGAATATTACTCGTGGCATCCTCCGCTTTGAGATCACGACAAATTTCAAACCCACTACGGTCTGGCAACACAACATCTAGTACAATAATGTCGGGTATTTGAATGTTCAACTGCGCCATGGCTTCGGCCCCATTGGCTGCTGTTATTACGGTCAAACCGTCCTGGATTAGACATTTAGTCAGCATCTCCAGAATAGTTTTAGAATCATCAACAACTAATGCTATTCCCATGGATGTATCCCATTCCAATAAACAAAAAATTAGTCTGGGCAAACCTTATCGCGAATGCCTAGAACGCTTCCTCCCCAGTATTCCCATTGGCAAGACCTGAGTGGCGATCTCTATCTGGAGTAATAAAACTTGTGGTTACCTCTATTAAGTGCCTTGACCTCAAAAACAACGCCTGAAACCATTGGTCACCTCTATTAAGTGCCTTGACCTCAAAAACAACGTCTGAAAACCTTGGAACGTCGTTCGCTATTCTCAATAAAATGAGTCTTTTTTCAACAAACTTGAATTAATCGAGGTGCCCCATTGAATGGTTTAGATGCAGGTGGCCTATGATTCCATAACCTTATATCTCCACGGATGCTTGTTTGGAGAGCTGTCTGTCAATAACAGATAGAACCTGTTGCGGCTTGATTGGCTTGCTCAGAAAGGCAGAGGCTCCTACCATCCTGGCCCTGACTCGGTCAATCATGCCGTCGTTGCCAGTCAAAATTACAATGGGTGTTTCTTTGAAGCAAGATATCCGACGTAACTGGCTGCAGAGTTCATAGCCATTAGTGCCAGGCATGACCAGATCTAAGAAAATCAGGGCGGGCTTTTTTGACAATAAGACAGCGATCGCCCTAAGGGGATCTTGAATGCAATGAACTTGATAATCTGCCGTTCCCAATACTTTTTCTAGGGCACGACAAATGGCTGGGCTGTCATCCACACAGGCTATTAGGGGACCCTTCGGTGACTGATCGGTGGATTTTGGTGGCGGTGCTGGTGATCCTAAATCATCAATTTCAATCAACTCCACCGTACCTTGCTGAATATGGGGTAACAGCGAGGCTGAAAGGGAGACAATATCACGATTCACCTGAACGCTGAGATCCCTCAGGGTGAGTTGACCCGTAAGCATCATGGTCAAGGTGCGATATAAAGGCTCGGGTACCTGCTTTTTGAGTTCTAGGGGATGACGAATAATCGGTGCTAAATCAGGGGAGCGATCGCCTAATTTGGCATCCAGCCAAGATTGCCAAAGCGCTTTGGCTTTATAGATCATGGTGTCAGCATTCACCAGCAAAAGTTGGTTTGATAATCCATTCTCAGGTTTGACCTGATACTCAACTTCGCGAGCCTGACTAATATCGAAGAAGACTTCTACAAAAATGCTTTGAATGATATCGCTAATCTGTTCACGAGATATTTTTTGTTGATTGTACCAAAACCTTAGGAGCTGATATTCCCAACAGGATATGTTTTGATTCCCTTCTAGCTTAGATAGCTTTTTTAACTCAGTTTTGAGGGTTGAAAGTTCTACGTAGAGGTCGGGGCAAAAGCGTTTTACATAGCGATACCAACGACGCATCGGTTGTTTACCGCCCATTACATAGAGCAATCGCCCCATGTAAAACTCAAACGTCCACTCATTGCTATGGGCAGTAAGCTGTAATTGTCCATTGAACTGACTCTGTTTGAGTAGCCCAAAAAGACGACTTTGTTTTGCTGCCGTAAATTCATTAATAGTAATGACAGACTGTTTAGTGGTCATTGATAGTGTCATCTTGTTGACAGGGTAAACAGACGTGGCGAAGCTGAAAATGTATGGGCTGATCCCCCCGACCCTAAAACTTTGGATCAGCTCAATGGCGATTGGTTTTATTTTCTACCCATTAGCGTTTGGATGGAGGAGTAGCTGATGGCATGAAGTCTTTGTTCATGGTAGGGAAAAGAGAGTCGGGTAATAAGGCTTGTTTAGAGAAGTCTGGATAGGCTTCAGCCCCATGCTCGCTGAGATCTAATCCCGTGGATTCGGCCCGGAGTGAGACCCGCAAACCAAAGCTAACTTGCAACAGGAACCAGCTTAAGAGGGTGCTTAGGCCCACAAAGGCAGCCACAATGGCGATGCCCGTCAGTTGGGTGATGACAGGTTGGATATTCCCCCCAGTCAATGCCCCAAGGGCCGGGCCTGATAGCTCGGTGTGCCAAGGATTAATGCCGGGACCAACACTGAATAAACCCACTGCCAATGTTCCCCAAAGACCGCCTACCAAGTGGACAGGTAGGGCCCCGACGGGATCGTCAATGTGCCAGCGATCAAATAAACCAGCTGCGAAGACAGCGCTCATGCCTCCGACAAAACCAATGATGATGGCGCTTACAGGGGCTACATAGGCACAGCTTGCGGTAATGGAAACCAACCCTGCCAATGTGCCGTTAATAATCATGCCGAGATCGGGTTTACTGGTCACCAACCAGGACACAATAGCGGCGGCTACTGCTCCTGTAGAAGCGGCTAGATTTGTGGTGAGAATAATACGGCTGGCGGCGGCTGGATCCATGGCCATACTGGAACCGGCATTGAACCCAAACCAACCGAACCAGAGAATCAATCCGCCCAGGGTGGCGATCGCAAGATTATGTCCCGGTATTCCCCTCTGACCATTTTGGTCATAGCGACCCGTCCGTGGTCCTAATAGCCAAGCCCCTATGAGGGCGGCCCAGCCCCCTACACTATGGACTACCGTCGCGCCAGCAAAATCCCAGAACCCCATGGTCTGTAGAAAGCCACCGCCCCAAACCCAATGGCCCACCATGGGATAAATGATCAAGGACAGGATGGCACTAAAGGTAAAAAAGGCAAAGAACGAAATGCGTTCGGCTACGGCACCGGACACAATGGTGGCGGCAGCTCCTGCAAATACCAATTGGAAGAAGAATTTGGCCTCCAATGGGATCCCGACCCAGTCCAAGGAGCTGAAAACGCCACTGTATTGCTCCCCCGTCAGTGGGCTTAAGTCTAAGCCCCGTAAAAAGAACCCTGAGTAGCCGATTACAGGGTTGCCATCCCCAAACATGATGCCAAAACCAATGGCCCAGAAACAGAGGGTGACTACACCAAAGACAATCAGGTTTTTGGTCAGTACGTTTACTGCATTTTTACTCTGGCAGAACCCGGTTTCTAGCATGGCAAACCCGGCATTCATAAAGAACACCAGCACTGCGCAAAATAGCACCCATATCGTGTCCAAAGTTACTTGGAGAGATGCAGGCAGAACCTCAGGCGTACTATCGGCAGCTAGTACAGCTCCGTTCCAAACCAACCAAATTGCAACGGCCAAATACAGAATAGGTTGCCACCCCATTCGATGCTGGCGAAATTGTCTCATCATGAAGAAGTGCTCTAGGACCGCACGTTGGATAGGTACCGATAGACAGTATTGTGACGATGAACATTACTGTCTATCGATAGGCTACGTGCGAATGTTTAATACACCTATATTTCCCAGAGAGTGTTGTTTCTCCCATATGAGTGATCTGATGGATCGTGCTAAACCTTTTCCACGTTCAGAACTGTAGTTTTTTCGGTGGGAAACCTTCAGGTTTTAACTTGGACGTGGTTTAAACAAAACTCAGAATCAGTTGGTTAATAGGGGCAATGACAACTTTGCGTAACAATACGATGGTGGTATTTACGTAAGAGATTTTACGGTTTGGCCAAGGCTAAAATGCGTTTTGCTACTGTCTCGGTTATGGGCATGACTGATAGACGATTTCCTCGTTTAACCACCTGAAGTTCGTCGGGGTCAAATTTGTCCTTGAGCTCATCGAGGCTAATGTAGTGCTTAAATGTTTCAACATAGGTAACCGTAACGGTATGCCAGCGGGGAGCTACAGGGGTAGATTTGGGATCGTAGTATTTGTTGGTTTGATCAAACTGGGTGGGATCGACTACCATTTCTTCGCTAATTTTCATTAGGCCCGCAATGCCAGGGGGCTTGGTGTTGGAATGGTACAAGAAGGCGAGGTCCCCTAGGGCCATAGACTTTAAAAAGTTGCGGGCCTGGTAATTGCGCACACCGTCCCAGATTTCGTTGCGATCGCGTTCTAAATCATCAATGCTGTACACATCCGGTTCAGACTTCATTAACCAGTATTTCATCGCTTTTCAAGACCTTCCGTAGCTTGCTCCATTCCTCACTGTGCCAGTCCGCCGGCCAGCTGAGTGCAGCCTGGCGGCCAACACCCGCGTAAGTCAAATTAAGCCGAATTGGCTGTTCCGGCAAGTAATTTAGCCGCTCAGCCCACTCAATGACCAGTATTCCAGGCTCTACCTCTTCCCCATCCCAGTAAGTTTCCAAATAAAGACTATCCGCTGCTGCTCCTTCCAAGCGATACAAGTCCACATGGTAGAGCGGCACCCGTCCCGTCAAATATTCATTAATCAGGGTAAAGGTGGGACTATCGATGGTCTGCTCAATGCCTAACCCAGCCCCCAGCCCTTGGGTAAATGAGGTTTTACCACTCCCCAAGGGACCCGATAGCAATAGCACGGTCCCTTGGGGCAACCGCTGACCCATCAGCCATCCGAGGTGATGGGTGGCCCTAAGGTGTGGCAACTGGATTGAAATAGCCATCGGCACCATTAAACTGAATGCGCCCTTAAAGCGAAACTAAAAAGCGGCACGACGAGGGTAGGGAAACCCACCTTGGATCGGCAACCCTCCAACTGTATCGTTAATCTAATAGCGAGTTCACACCGAGTTCAAGACAGGCCCCACGTCATGATAATCACGGTAGCCAGCTTCAAGGGTGGCGTTGGTAAAACCACTACGGCCATTCACCTAGCCGCATTTTTCCAAGGCAAGGGAAAGACGTTGCTGATCGACGCCGATCCTAACCGCTCTGCCCTAGGCTGGGCCAGCCGGGGAGAACTGCCCTTTGCGGTGGTCGACCAGTGGCAGGCGGAAACCCAAAGTGATGTCTACGAGCACATTATTATCGATACCCAGGCCCGCCCGACTACTGAAGATTTAGCCGCATTGGCCAACTCCTGTGATTTGCTGGTGCTGCCCACCATGCCAGATATTCTGTCCTTGGATGCCTTGGTGCTGACCATTGAATATCTCAAATCGATCCAGACTAGTCAGTATCGGATTTTAATTACATCTATTCCTCCAAAACCGAGCCGGGCTGGGGACGAGGTCAAAAAGCTCCTCAAGGAAGCCGACATTCCCACCTTTGACATTGGCATTAGTCGGTTAGCTGCCTTTCAAAAAGCTGCCATGCAGGGGGTTCCGGTTTATGCGGTCAAGGACCAACGATCTGAACAGGGGTGGCAGCATTATGAGTCGGTGGGGAATGAAATTCTGAACCTCAAAAAATTGAACTAATAGGAAAGCCTGGTTGCCTGCTTCCCATAGCGCAGGGCAACCCCAAGAGATTGCCCCTAGGGCATGGCTGATTAATAAAAAGCCCTGGCCAAACGGTCAGGGCTTTTTGCATGCTTTTTTTGATACCAGTTAGACTTGGATGCTGCTCAGTCCTAATAGAGGGAGGGCCTAGCGGAGGGAGGGCCTAACGGCGGGAGGGTCTAGCGGCGAGAGGACATCAAAATACGCAGGACATACCAAAACATGAGCATGACTGCGGCAAACAGTTCTAACGATGCGGCCACATGCTGGTTGGTGGCATAGCGATGCATGACGTTAGAGGTTTTGTACAGGATGGCGGCGGCGGCAAAGGCCACCATAAAGAAGGAAAAGAACAACCCTAGGGAGAAGCCAAACAGGAGGCTGCAAACGATCAGGCCCAGGGCCACCATGCCCCCCACTTTGAGGACACCGCCTAAAAAGGCAAAGTCTTTACCGGAGGTGAAGGCTACTGCCGTCAGGCCACCAAATAAAAATAGGGTAATGATTCCGGCGGTGGGAATCACGGATGGATCTGAAAAATATGCTGCCATGTAGAGCAGGGGCGCAAAGATAATTGCCTCACCCACAACGTACAGACCTAGCCCCGTGTACTGGGTATTCACATCATCTGCTTTGGCAGCCATGTTACTGGCTAGATAACCCAGCAGAGCAAACCCACCGAGCAGAGCTAGCCAACCAAATCGGCCTCCACCGAGAAAGACATTGGCCAGTAGTTCTGCAATACCCAGCTGGAAAAACAAAAACTCAACAATCACAAACGCGCCCACTGCCCCAGCCAGGTGGGTGTAGGTACGCTTAATAAATTCTGCTCGCTCACTAGGACGAGCCTGGGCCACCATAACCATGAACACGTGCCTCCTAAGGGCAAAAATGATAAATCACTCGGACAGCATGGGTCTGTTTAAACTGCCCCTTAGGGATATCTCTATGTGATATCTCTATGTGATACCTCATTCAGAGGCTAACATAATTGCCTCTTATACGGTTTCTCCTGCGTTTTTATGTAAAGAATTGGCCGTTTATGGTCCCCATGGCAGGTCTACGGGATATTCAAGGAATTGTATTTTACGTTACAAAGTTGATGGTTTTAGGATATGAAGCTGCTGCTAAAGTCTTTGATGTCTGATTTCAGTACAAGTACTGGAAATGTAGGATGATTAGCACATCGTCATAAAAACTACAATGGTTGACTCAGCCACTGCTCCCCCAGGCCAAACGCTCTATCCTCCGCGCCTTTCAGAAACTTCGATGGAGCTCAGGCGATCGCTCCAGGGGGAACGAATCTTAGCTGCCATTGATGTGGGGACTAACTCAGTTCACATGGTGGTGGCGAAAATTCAACCGGAGTTGCCTGCTTTTACGATTATTGGTTGCGAAAAAGATACGGTGCGTCTGGGTAACTTTCGTCCTGGTACGAACTGCTTGTCAGACGAGGCTATGGACCGGGGTGTGGCGGCTTTAAAGCGGTGTAAACAAATTGCTGACAGTCATCAAGCCGATGACATTGTCGCCGTAGCCACCAGTGCTACTCGGGAAGCCGCCAATGGTCAATTCTTTATCGATCGGGTGCAGCAAGAAGTGGGGCTGGAGATCAATCTGATTTCTGGCCTGGAGGAGGCCCGACGGATTTACCTGGGGGTCCTGTCTGGGATGGAACTCCATGGCAAACCCCATGTCATCATCGATATTGGTGGTGGTTCCACGGAGATTATTTTGGGGACTGGGGAACGCCATCGCTTTCTGAGTAGTACTAAGGTGGGGGCGGTGCGGCTGAATGCCCAGATGATCACCAGCAACCCAATTAGTAAGGAAGAATTTTTGCAGTTACAGGCCTATGTACGGGGGCGGTTAGAACCGAACATAGATGAGCTGAAAACGAAACTGGTAGCGGGGGAACCGCTTTCATTGGTGGGGACCTCCGGCACGGTTGAATCCCTGGCGATTTTAACGGCGATTGAAAAGTCAGGTACGTTACCTGCCCGACTGAATGGCTACACCATGACCATCGATGAGTTGGATCGAGGCATTCAGAAGCTGCGGCGCATGAGCTTTAGTGAGCGTTTAAAGCTGCCGGAGATTTCGGCGCGGCGGGCTGAAATTATTGTGCCTGGGGCTGTGATTTTAAGGGAAGCGATGCGATTGCTGGATTTGGATCGCATTACCATTTGCGAACATGCTTTGCGTGAGGGGCTGGTGGTTGACTGGATGCTCACCCACGGGCTGATTGAAAACCGAATGCAGTATCAGCAGTCGGTGCGGGAACGCAGTGTGTTGAAAGCGACTAAAAAGTATCACGCGGATACGGCCCACAGTCAACGGGTGGCTACATTTGCTTTGGCTTTATTTGATCAAACCCGAGGGGTGTTGCATCAGTGGGGGCCGCTGGAACGGGAAATCCTATGGGCTGCGTCTATGCTCCATAATTGTGGCCATTTTGTTAGCCATGGTTCTCACCATCAGCATTCCTATTATCTGATTCGGAATGGTGAGTTGTTGGGATTTACCAGTAATGAAATTGAGCTGATTGCCAACATTGCTCGGTACCACCGGAAGAGCACGCCCAAGCTCAAACATGAGCACTACAAAGAGCTGACGAAGGAAAATCGAAAAATTGTCAGTCAGCTCAGTGCCATGTTGCGGGTGGCGGTGGGTCTGGATCGACGACGGGTGGGTGCGATCGCAAAATTCCAAACCACCTATGAACCCAAAAAGCGCACCATGACCCTGGGCTTTACCCCCACCGAGATGCAGGACAACTGTGAACTAGAAGTGTGGAGTGTGAATGACAAAAAAGCCTACTTTGAGCAAGAGTTTGATCTAAAGTTGATTTTAGAGCAAACCCCATAGGGGGAATGAGCGGGAAGGGAAGGTGCTAACTGAATCTTGGGATACTGAGCGCTATCAAAACCAACACAGTTTTGTCTGGCAATATGGGACGGCTTTGATCGACTTGTTGGCCCCTAATCCAGGGGATCGGATTCTCGACTTGGGCTGTGGCACTGGCGAACTAACCCATGCCCTGGCCGCTACGGGGGCGACTGTGGTGGGCATCGACGCTGATCCGGCCATGGTGGCTAGGGCTCAGCAGCAATATCCTCAGCTATCCTTTACCGTGGCGGATGCTACCAATTTTCAGGTGGAGCAGTCGGTGGATGGTGTGTTTTCCAATGCGGTGTTGCACTGGGTAAAGCCACCTGAGAAAGCTGTGGAGGCCATTGCCCATGCCCTAAAACCAGGCGGCAAATTTGTGGCGGAGTTTGGCGGCAAAGGCAATGTGCAAAAAATTATTGGTGCGGTGGAAACCGTGAGAGAGCAGACCAGCCTGAACCCCTGGTACTTTCCGTCCATTGGCGAGTATGCCCAGCTGTTGGAGCGCCAGGGTATGGAGGTGACCTTTGCCGTCCTGATCGATCGTCCCACGCCCCTCAACGAGGGTGACCGGGGCCTAGCCAACTGGCTCAAAATGTTTGGCGGGGGTCTCTTAGCCGGACTGACCCCGGATGAGGCTGAAACCGTGTTGCGCGGTGTAGAAACGCTTTTGCGCGATCAGCTGTATGACGGGCACCAATGGATCGCGGACTATCGCCGTCTGCGGCTGGTGGCGTTGAAACAGGCCTAAGGTGCCAAGCTTCAACGGCTGGGTGACTCGTGGGCCATGGGAGAATCGTGCCAAAGGTTAGTCTGAACCAACCATTTTGGGAAAGCCTTTCCGTTATGATGCAATGATGTAGCAGATCCATTCAGGATCTGTGGCATCATCTCCCTGACATGGCCCTGTAACCTTTTAGGACAGCCGCCGGACCTGGGCTATGGCACCTCACATCGGCATCACGGAGTGGCTGAAACTATGGTAAATGCAGTGCTAGAAAGCGCTTTAGATCTGGAAGCACTCAACCAAACCCTAAATGGCATGGATGCCGCTGAATTCGTTGCCTGGGGGGCTGATACCTTTGGGGATAGTCTAGTGATGAGTACCAGTTTTGGTATTCAGTCAGCCGTTATGCTGCACCTGGTGACCCAGGTGGTGCCGAATATTCCGATCATTTGGGTGGATACGGGCTACTTGCCGGTCGAAACCTATCGATTTGCTGACGAACTCACCCAGCGGCTGAAGCTCAACCTTAAGGTCTATCAATCTCCCATCAGTCCGGCGCGGATGGAAGCCCTTTATGGACGACTGTGGGACCAAAATAATGTGGAGGCCTTCAACCGCTATGACCAAATCCGTAAAGTTGAGCCGATGCAGCGAGCGCTCAAGGAGCTGGAGGCAAAGGCCTGGCTGGCGGGGTTACGGGCGCATCAAACCTCCCATCGTCAAAGCCTAGGCCGCATTGCCCAGCAAAATCACCTGTACAAACTGCATCCGATTTTGACTTGGCATTCGCGGGATGTGTATCAGTATTTGACTAGGCACGATTTGCCGTATCACCCATTCTTTGAACAGGGGTATGTCACCGTGGGGGATTGGCATTCTAGCCGGCCGTTAACGGATGCTGATGAGAATGAGCGCGACACCCGATTTAAGGGCCTCAAGCAGGAATGTGGTTTGCATTTGCCCCAGACCCAGGGGGAAGCGGACAGTTTGAATTCGAGTTCGTTGTAGGGTGGCCTAGGGCCTGCTGATCAATGGGTAATGGGTTAACGAGCCAGCGGGGTAATGGTATGGCATTGGTATGGCGATCTCTCCCTTGACGAAGTCTTTATCCGTAAGGGCTAACGGTGATCGGACCCTGGGGGGTCTGGGGCTGTTGTTGGCTGGCATTTTGATGGGGCTGTGGCCTGCTTGGCCCTTGGCCTGGGTTTCCCTGGTGCCCCTGTGGTGGGTGGTTCATCGGGGGGATGGGCTGCGGCGCAGTGCTTGGGCTGGGCTGATTTGGGGGGTGGGTTACCACGGTACGCTGTTGGCTTGGGTGCTCCATCTGCATCCGTTGACGTGGTTGGGGGTGCCTTGGTTGGGGAGTATTGCGATCGCAATCGCTGCCTATGCCTTTGTCACCCTCTGGGGGGCGGCCCTAGCGGTTTGCTGGGCCATGGCCATGGTTGGCCTACAGCGATGGGCTCCCATCGGTAACACCATCGATCCCATGGGCCGCGTTTTGGTTGGTATGGCCCTGTGGTGTGGCCTTGAGGCCCTGTGGAGCTGCGGCCCTCTGTATGGGACCTCCTTAGCCATTACCCAGAGCCCTGGCAATTTGGTGATTGTGCATTTGGCGCGGCTATCGGGGCATTTGACCATTACGGCGGCGATTGTGGTGGTGAATGGGTTCCTAGCCTTGGCGATCGATTCCCAGCCTCGGCGCTGGCTGACCATGGCGGTGGGGGTGTTTGCGATCGCGCACCTGGTGGGTTGGGGCCTTTACCAACAACCCCTACAAGACTCGTCAGATAATGCCATCAACATTGGCATTATCCAGGGCAATATACCCAGTCGAGAAAAGCTGACCTATCGCGGGGTGCGTCGGGCAGAAGATGTGTACCGCAACAACTATCGATTATTGGCCCAGCAGGGGGCAGACGCGGTGCTAACCCCCGAGGGGGCGCTGCCTAAACTATGGTCGCCAGAGACAAGTCTGTTTAACGACGTGGTTCAGGAAGCGGGGGTGCCCCTATGGCTGGGGACATTTACCGTTGTCCCTGGGGAGCAGCGCCATATTTACCAAAGCTTGGTGGAGATTACCCCCAGGGGAACGACACCTGATAACAATCCGGTCAATACCCAAAGCAACAACCAGAACAACAACCAATACAACAGCCAATACAACAAGATTAAGCTAGTGCCCCTAGGAGAATATATTCCCCTCCAATCCCTATTGGGGGAGCTGATCTCTCGTCTCTCTCCCATTGGTACGGATATGCTGCCAGGACTGCCTGACCAGCGGTTTGAGACTGCGGTGGGTCCGGCTGCGGTGGGCATCTGTTACGATTCTGCCTATGGCTGGATTTTTCGGCGGCAGGTAGCCCAGGGGGGAGAGTTTATCCTCACCGCATCCAATAATGATCCCTATCCCCGGCGGATGATGGCCCAGCACTATGGCCACGACGTGATTCAGGCGATTGCGACGGATCGATGGGCGGCGCGCAGTACCAATACGGGACTGTCGGCGGTGGTGGACCCCCACGGACATCGGCATTGGATGTCGGAGCCGCAAACGTTTGACGCCCAGCTCAAAACCATTTATCGACGCCAGACGCGGACGCTGTATGTGCGCTGGGGCGATTGGTTGGTGCCAGGATTGTTGTTGGTGAGTGGGGTGTGGGTGTGGCGTTTACGATGGTTGAACGGATTGAATTGATGGTGGTGGTGGATGCACTGGGCGAATCGAGGGAGTAATGGGTCGACTGCATTCCCCCGCAGACTTTAACGCAGACCAGGGTGCATGCTGGGCTGAGCCATACCTGTACGAGGCCCAATGTGATCACCCCGGAGGGCGGTGGCGGCTACCGCGCACCCCGGAAGTGGAAGCCATGGCCAGGGGACTCATGCAGCACTTGGCCGCCGCCCCTGAGCCGCCGCTGCTGGGCAACCTCTATGGGGTGCTTTTGGTGCAGACAACGACGGGGGATAGGGCTGTGCTCAAAGGGTTTTCGGGGTTGTTTGCCGGACAATTCCAGGCGGTGTCAGGGTGGGTGCCACCGTTGCCCCTGGCGGCCCAGATGGCGCTGGTCGAACCCCAGATTTTGGCTCAGCTCAGCCAACTGAAGCATGAACTCATGGCCCTCCACCAGCTGCCTGGGCGTTTGGTCTATGGGCAAGTCTATGGGCAAATGGTGGAACGGTATGCCATCCAGCTACAGCAGTTGGCGGCTAGTCATCGGGGGCGAAAGCAAGGTCGCGATCGCAGCCGCACCCACTACTGCAACACCCTACAGGGCGCAGCCTTAACCCAGGCCCTTGCCGATTTAAACCGGGAAAGCCAACAGGACGGCATCGAACGGCGTCGATTAAAACAGGAACGGGATCAGGTCCTAGCCCCGCTGGTTCAAGCCATGGCCCAAACGGATCAAAAAATAAAAGAACTTAAACAACAGTACACAACCCTGGCAAAACAATGGCAGACCCAAATGCAGCTGGCCTATGCCGCCGAGCAATCTGGAGACGGTTGGCGGATCGGTGATGGGGATTGGCCAGCGGGGCTGCGTCGTCATATCAAGGTTGACCTGTTAGATCGTGCTAGCGCTAAATTGCTGCACTATGCCGTGGCCCATCGGCTAAAACCCCTGGCCATGGCAGAGTTTTGGTGGGGATATCCCCAGGGTGAATACTCTCCAGGAGAGTTTTATGGAGCCTCCCCTGAGGACTGCCAAGCCCTGATGGACATAGTCCACATGTCCTCCCAGCCTCAGCCCACACCACCGCCGCTGACCCTGCTCTACCAAGACGAGACCTTGATTGTGGTAGATAAACCAGCCGGACTACTTTCGGTGCCGGGACGACCCTATCATCTCCAGGACAGTGTGCTCAGTCGTCTGCGCCACCAGCTGCCGGGGAAGGCATTTTTGCAAGTGGTGCATCGTCTCGATCAAGCCACCTCCGGTATTTTAGTCTTGGCAGCGTCATCCATGGCCCATGCTGCCCTGGGGCAGCAGTTTTCCTCCCATCAGGTGCGCAAAACCTATGAGGCGATTCTCTCCCGCCCAGTGGATCGGGCTGCTGGCATGGTCGAGTTGCCCCTTTGGGGGAATCCTGCCGAAAGCCCCAGGCAGTCGGTGAGTGCCACCCATGGGAAACCCAGTGTGACCCAGTTTCAAGTGTTGCAAAACGGTGAACATCCTCGGGTGCAGTTTGTG
Organism: Leptothoe sp. PORK10 BA2; assembly: GCF_034932105.1. NCBI lineage: Bacteria > Bacillati > Cyanobacteriota > Cyanophyceae > Nodosilineales > Cymatolegaceae > Leptothoe > Leptothoe sp. PORK10 BA2. The sequence goes on from NZ_JAYGIG010000114.1 coordinate 243,144, forward strand.
CCCCAGACGGGGCGTACCCATCAGATTCGGTTGCATGCGGCCCATAGTGATGGGCTGAATTCTCCTATTTTGGGGGACCCATTGTATGGCGACCAGCCGGTGCAGGGGCATTTGTCAGAGCGGTTGCATCTCCATGCCATAGCGCTAGAGTTGATTCATCCGGTTACTCAGGAGCCCTTACGGTTTAAGAGCAATGTACCTTTTTGATGCGGGCTGCTGGTTGATGTCTGGAGCATATCTTCCAGATGTGTGTACACCCCTAGCTCTAGGGGAGAAAGGGGACTAGTCTCAAAGTCCTTCTCCCCCAGGGAGAAGGATTTAGGATGAGGGAAAATCTCAGGCCAGATATACCTTTTAGGTAATTATCTTCCGGATATATACGGTAGTCGACAAGGAGAAGGATTTAGGATGTAGACGCCAAAGCGGCTTCTCGAAGAGTGGGTCAATCCAAGACCAAATATACCTTTCGGGGCATATCTTCCACATGCATATACACCGTAGCCCACAGGGCTATCGACATTTAGAATCGCCTGCTAGCTCAAGGCTGACATCATCGCCTGTTGAGCAATACTTTGGTACAAGCTAGTAAAGTGTGCATTTAGAACTTGCGCATCGCTCGCAGGCAATGGCATGGGACCCAGTAAATCCAACACCGTTTGATCAGCGGGGGTAATCACCACCAAGGAGGAGTCTAGGTCATCGTCATATTGCCAGAAGTTTTCCAGATCAAGGGTTTGGGATTTAGTTTCAGGAGCAACAAAAATCTCCTTGGCTTCTTCGACTACGGTTTCAACCGGATTCTCTTCTACCTGTAATTTTCGCTTTTCGCGGATGGCTTCAATGATTTGTTCTTTAGTGCGCCCCCGTAGTTGGAAGAGAACGAAGGGTTCCTCGCGGAAGAAGTCGGCCAGCTGGTAATACACCGCTGCAATGTGCTTACAGGGATTTTTGGGGTCAGGGCAATCGCATTTGGAATGCACATCCGCCAGGGTAAAGGGAAACAAACTTAACCCATTGGATGTAAACACATTTTCAATATCTGCGGGCATCTCCCCCGCTAACAGCTGGGCTGAATAAATCGCTTTTTTGGATAGGGTATCGATCACAAAATCCCAGTCTTCATCGGCAAAGCGATCAATCCAAATGGATAGTTTGTAAGGGTCTGCCGCTGTTCCTTGGACTGAGGCAAAGACCTTAGATTCTTTGAAATCTAGTTTGAGGATGTGGCCTTCGCGGGCATAGCGGCGACCCCGTTCTAGGCGCTTTTTGAACCGGTAGGAGTTGAGCAGGTCTACCCATTGGAGGACCCACCAGGCTTCAGATTCGGATTCGTAGGGGTTGTTGGCTTGGTAAGAGGTCATGGGGGTGAGGGTGGAAGGTGATTATTTTGGCCACCCCTCCTAGGAGGGGACTATTCAGGGCTTTGACTCATTTTCTCTAAATCGAGTACTTCGTTTAGTTTATCTTCAGGCATCAGGTTTTGTTCTAATACGAGTTGACGGAGGGATTTGCCGGTTTCTAAGGATGCTTTGGCTAGGTTGGCGGCGTTGAGGTAGCCGATGTGAGTGTTGAGGGCGGTGACCAGGGCTAGACTGCCTTCGGCAAACTCACGACAGCGTTCGGGGCGGGCGGTGATGCCTGCTAGACAGCGTTTATCTAAGGCGCTGATGGTGTTGCCGAGGATTTCGATGCTGTGGATTAGGTCGTAGGCGATCAGGGGCATCATCACGTTTAGCTCTAGCTGACCGGCTTGGGCGGCGTAGGTGATGGCCTGATCGTACCCCATGACTTGGAAGCAGACCATGGAGGTCATTTCGGCCATGACGGGGTTATATTTCCCTGGCATGATGGAGGAACCGGGCTGGACGGGGGGGAGCTGGATTTCTTTGAGGCCGGTTTTGGGGCCGGAGTCTAGCAGCCGCAGGTCGTGGGAGATTTTGACTAGGTCTTGGGCCAGGTTCCGCAGGGCACCGGAGACGGCGACGAAGGGGGCCATACTCTGCATGGCGGCCATCAAGTGGGAGGCGCTGGTGATGGGTTGGCCGGTAAACCCGGCGAGGAGTTCGGCCACCCGATAGCGGTAGCTGGGGTGGGTGTTGAGACCGGTGCCGGTGGCGCTGCCACCGAGGCCTAGCACACAGAGATCCTGGGCGGCGGTGCGGAGACGGCGCAGGTGGTCAGTGAGGATCACTTCCCAGGCCCGAAAGCTTTCTCCTAGGCGAATGGGGACGGCGTCCTGCATGTGGGTGCGGCCAGAGCGGACGATGGTTTGGAATTCGGTGGCTTTGGTTTGGAGCGTTGCGATCGCACCCACCAAACCCGGATACAAGGTATGTTCCAACGCCAGCAGTCCGCCCAGGCGAATGGCGGTGGGAATCACATCATTGGTGGACTGACCATAGTTCACATGGTCGTTGGGGCTCACCCGGTCATAGTTGCCCTTTTCTTCCCCCAGCAGTTCCAGGGCTCGATTAGCCAGCACCTCATTGATGTTCATATGGTGGGAGGTGCCTGCCCCGGCCTGGTAGATATCCACAATAAACTGGTCCCGCAGCTGACCCTTGAGGATTTCATCGGTGGCGGTGACAATGGCCTGGGAGAGGTCTATGGGGATGCAGTTGAGTTCGCCGTTTGCGATCGCAGCCGCCTTTTTAATCAACAAACAAGCATCCACATAGGTGGGCAGTGGTTTCAGACCACTGATGGGAAAATTCTCCACCGCCCGCAGGGTTTGAATACCGTAATAGGCTGCCGAGGGAATGGCTTTTTCCCCCATGGAGTCTTTTTCAATGCGGCAGTGGGTGGCATGGGTCATCGTCTACGTTCTGCTAGGACAGTGGATTTACAGTGGATTTAATGATATTAGCGGCAGATAGAGTGTCTGCCCATCTCTACGGTATCAATACGGTATCAACTATGACGGCATTAATTCTACCGGAGGTGCTGCTAGCAGAGTCATCCGTTCCCCCGCTGGGTGCCTAAAGGACAAACGATGGGCATGGAGCCAGTAGCCGCAGTCGCTAGGGATGGCGGTGGCTGCCCCGTGGGGTTGACCGCCGATGACATAAAGCGGGTCGCCCAGTAGCGGGTATCCCATGGCGGCTAGGTGAATCCGAATCTGATGGGGTCTGCCGGTGAGAATGGTCACATCTAGCAGGGTGGCATGGGTGTGCCGCTGTACCACAGTGCAGTCGCTATGAGCCTCAAGACCGTTGGGGGTGGCCCCGTAGATGTGGCCGAGCTGGGGATAGGGAATTTTGCCGATGGGGTGGTTGATGGTGAACTGGTCGGCTAGGGCAGCCGCTGGGCCAATCAGGGCGCGGTAGGTTTTGCCCAGGTGGCGTTGGCGCATCTGTTGACTGAGGTGGGCGCGGGCCGCCTTGGTTTTGGCGATCAGCATAATGCCTGAGGTGCCTCGGCCTAGGCGATGGATCGGTGCCGCCGTTGGATGGTGCTGGCGGAGCTGCCACAGCAGCGTGTTTTGGAGGAAGTTACCGCCGGGAAGGACAGGCAAGCCGGAGGGTTTGTTGACCACCAGGAGTTCATCGTCTTCGTAGAGGGTGGCGATGCTTAGGGGGACTGGGGGCTCCTGCCAGGGCGGTCGATGGTAGGTGAGTCGCTGGCCGGGGATTAGGGGGGTGTCGGCCTGGGTGGGGTGGTCGTTGAGGCGGATTTGGCCGGACTCGATGCGGTGTTGCCAGGTGGCCCGGTCGGAGTGGCGATAGTGGTGGGTGTAGTAGTCGAGGACGGTGCTGAGGCTAACTGATGGGTCAGGGGTGAGGCGAGCTGACTGGTCAGGGGGGATGCGAGCTGATGGGTCAGCGCTGACGCGAGCTGATGGGTCAGGGGGGACGCGAGCTGACTGGTCAGGGGGGACGCGATCGCAATAAACCCATCCATCATTCAAAACCGGAGGGTGGTTACAGGCCACCACCCTCCGAGGCATCACACCATGGGGGGAATTTCCCGGCTCGTCCAAGTTATTTACCGCTTAAACAGGCCAGCCACGCCATTTTTTACCTGATCAGCCATGGCTTTTACGCCACCTGCAATCCCCGGTTTAGGGGGTACCGCCACCGTAATCGGTTCATCCTTAAAGGCTTTAACCCGATAGCCGTACTCCAGATTAGTCTTGTTCTTCCGCAAAATGGGGTAAATCCGAAACGCCCCTTGGAGCAAGTCGTCCTCACTGGCAAAAATCGCCCGATCAATATCAACAGAGCGTTTTACGGCCACCACACCGACGGGGTACCACTGCTTTTTATCCTTAATGCGAATGTGCACCTCAAACTCAGGATCGCCCGAAGAACGCCGTTTATCCATTTCCTGAGAGGCTTCCTGGCGACGCTTAGTTTTCTCAGACACCTCAGGTTTAGGCTTAGCTTTACCAAATCCGGCGGCCATGGGAAATACCTCTTAAGGTTGACACTTATTAAAAGTTTACATCGATTTAAGAAATCGGGGATCAGTATGCACCCGATAGATGGTGCGCGGCATAGGTAGCTGCTAGGGTTAAATGCGCTCTACCGGCTAACGTCTTGAATCCAAAAACTGGTCCGCTCTACGCCATCCTTGCCTACGGTGCCTGGGGGCTGCTCCCCATTTACTGGAAGTTTTTTAGCTCGGTTTCGCCGATAGAAGTGCTCAGCCATCGCATGCTGTGGTCGCTGGTATTTCTGGGGTTGATTTTGACCCTACAGCGGCGACTGGCGGACCTGCGTAAGCTGCCCCGTCGTCAGGTGCTGGGGCTATTGGCCACGGCGATGCTCCTCAGCTTTAACTGGGGGCTGTATATCTATGGCGTTAACACAGACCGGGTGGTGGAGACGAGCCTGGGGTATTTTATTAATCCCCTAGTATCTGTCCTGTTGGGATTTGCTGTACTACGGGAAAGGCTTTACCGGGGGCAGCAGGTGGCGGTGGTGCTGGCCAGTGTTGGGGTGAGCTATTTTATTTGGCAGTTTGGGGCCGTGCCCTGGATTGCCTTGGGGTTAGCCGGTACCTTTGCCCTATATGGGTTGTTGCGAAAAATGGTGGCTGTTGCGCCCATGGTGGGGCTGATGGTGGAGACCGCCCTGATGACCCCGGTGGCGTTGATGATTATTTTTTATGGGGGAACAACGGGGACTGGACGTTTTGGCAGTAGCCCCGGCCTGACGTTGTTGTTTATTGGGGCTGGGGTGGTGACGTCGATGCCGCTGCTGTGGTTTAACAATGCGGCGAAGCGGTTGTCGTTGTCCACCCTAGGTTTTTTTCAGTATGTGGCCCCGTCGATTCAGCTGATGCTGGGGGTGTTTTTATATCAGGAGCCCTTTACTCAGACACATTTGGTGAGTTTTAGCTGCATTTGGACGGCATTGTTGATTTATTCGAGTACGTCGTTGCTGCGCTCAACGGCAACGGATTAGGTGGAATTGTAGGCCCCATTGTCTAACTGGAAATCTTGGCTGATAGCCTTTGTCTGACAGGGTTCGCCCAGGGCAAAGCCCCTATGGGATGATTTATTTTGTTGCCTGTTTGGCACCTTGCACCTTGGTACGTTTGTGGAAGGGCTCCTGTGGAAAATGCAACTGCCTTTGTAGAAAAGTCGCAGATATCGTTGTTTTGTCCGTTTGGTGCAAAAACATTCCGTGAAATGGCTGAGGCTAATTGAATCATTGTCTAGATGCCAATGGCCTACCTCGGATCAATCTCGGATAAATATTGATGAGATATGGGAAAACCTTGACTAGGTGGCTGATTCTGTTGTTCAGGTTGTTCTGACTGATCAGCTGCCAGATTAAGGAACAACAACTCCCAGGGAAACCTCCAGGTTTTAACTTGGGCGTGGTTTAAGCAGCATGTGATCCAGGCGTTAGAAGTGATTTAGGAAAAGTCTGAGTCAACTCTTCTTTCAACCAGCTTAAAAAGTGGCATGGCAGGGGGCTAAATACCCTCCTACATAACCCTAAAGGGTACTCCATCGTTAAAAGGTCGATGGCTAACCTGTAATCACGTTGCGAGTATATAAATCATGTATAAACCCAGAATTGGCAAACTGCTTTGTGATGGTAAACCGGTTTATAAAAGTCTTTGGCCTGGTAAGAAGTTTCAGTTGGATGAATGGTGGACCTATGAGGACCATCTAGGTCAGGTTTGGGTTCTTCCTCCTGGGTTTGTGTATGACTTGGCGAGTATTCCAGCGTGGATGGCGGGAAGTTTGCAGTGGGGGGCCTGGAATGTGGGGGCGGTGCCCCATGATTGGGCTTATGAGTATGGGTATTTGTTGCGGGTAATGGATGGGCAGTTGGAAGAGGTGCCTGTGACGAAGCGGCAAACGGATGATTTGTTTGCTGATGTGATGTTTAGTGTGGGCCGCAAAATTAAGGGCTCCCAGTTTTGGCGGATGCAGCTGGTTTATTTTGCAGTGAGATTTTTTGGTAAGGGTGTGTGGATTCGGGGGCGGCGGCAGTCGCAGCCGTTGCCGCCGTCTTTGGGTGAGTTACAGTGGGCCTATGAGCGGGCCTATGACAATGTGGATATGGATAGTCGGTGGGGCCATCTTGTGGCCCAGGGGTGATTCGCTAGACTGGAGCCAGAGGCTCTGTTGAGGTAAAATCCTTCACTCCTGCTAGTCGGTTTTGATCTCATTTGTCCTGGGTTTTGAACTCTGGGTGGTTACTTTTAATACTCTTAACTGCTAAAGCCATCGAGGAATGCGATGATGGCATTTAGGGGAATATTATCTGTGACGTCGGTGGCGACCTGCATTAGGGAACTTTTGAAGCCTTGTTCCCAGCGGTCACGGTCTCGAATGTTTTGGGCTAGGATGCCAAATTGCTGACGTAGTTTTTGCCAGCCTTGGCGGTCATTTTGTTCAATGGTTTCAGCTGCGGCATTGAGCAAAACACGGCTACTGTCTTCTGTGAGCACCCGGTCAGGGTTATGGTCTTGTACGGTGTTGGCAAGAAAGCTGCGCAATGCATCGAGGGCTTCTAGGGTGGCAGGCTCGTTTTGGTAATGATTAATGGTTTGGGTTTGGGCTAGTTGGACGTTGTCGGCATAGATGATGGTGGTGGTGGCTGGTGGATAATATTCGATGTGTTGGTTTTTGAGTTGTTCAAATCTGGCTTGTTCTGGCTTTTTGTTTGGTTCGTTGGGTGCAGACTGTTTATCTAACTCATCAAAGCGTTCTTGAACTGAGAGAACGGCAGTCAGTCTGGGGATGTTGACGTCAATGCAACTTTTGCTACACGGAATGTCGTAGCGCCTTTTGGCTAGGAAGCGGTCTAAGGTTTTTACGGGGAAGAAGTGGGGTTCGCCACTATTTTCACATTCTTCGCAGATGCAGGGAATGAGTTTGGTTTCGCGAATTTTCTCAAAGGAGGCGTTGATTTCGTCGATTTCGTTAGTGATGACGCTCAGCAGTTCTTTGTTGTGTACGCCTGAAACGCGAATGCAGATTTCTCCCTTGTAGGGGCGATAGGTTTCGATTACTTCTGCGCGGGCGCGACTGTTGTTGAGGACAACGCCGCTACGCCAGACGATTTGTTGCTGCTCGATCCAACGGTAGAGACGGACGATGAGCTGGGTGACGATGCCCTTGGGCATAAATTCATATTCGTAGCGCAGCATGAGGTTATTGGGGCTATCCCAGTCGTAGTCGGGTGGGTCAAAGTCTAGGAGCTGGGGAGAGATGTAGGTATCTTTGCGGCCAGGGATGGGATAGCACAGATTGAAGTTTTCCATGAGCTTTAGCAGTTCGTCGCCCATGGTGGCATAGTCGTCTTTATTCCAAATGTCATTTAGCTGGGCGGTGGTGAATGTGCCCTTAGCTTTGATCACATCTTCGTTTTTGATTACGGCATAGACGGCGTTGGTGGCCCATGCGGGTTGCAATATAACAATATTTTTGAGAACGCGATCTTTTTGAAAGTGTAGGAAAATGCCTAGTTTATGGAGAAAGTCGCTAATGCGTAGCATCTCGCTACGGTCGGTGACACCGTTGCGCTGGCAGAGGGCAAAGTAGGCACCCTGGGGAATGTAGTTGCGAGAGTCGTTTTCGAGGGCATAGCGGACGCGTGCCCATTTTGGTAGTAAAGGTGTGCCAACAAAGTCTAGGGTTTGGATATGTTGTTGGATAGCCTGCTTGATGTCATCTAGACCACGGCCATCTTCTAGGTTGGTAGCGATAAACCGTTGAATATGGGGAAAGTCTTTAGTTAGTTGACTTTCATTGACATTGCAGGGGCGGTTACCTTTTTCGTTTTTGATTAGCAGTACGGGGCTGTCGCCACCAAATAGCTCAATGGAGTTGAGCCAGTAGGGAAAGTCGGTATTTTCCTTGCGGGTGTCGGCAACCAGGGCATAGAGGGAGCGTTCGGTGAGAAAGAACTGATGGGTTTGGTGATAGATCTCTTGGCCACCAAAGTCCCAGAGATGGACCCGAAAATCTTGATCATTTGCTAATGGAAAACGCCACTGAATGACTTCGATGCCATGGGTGGATTCTTCTTTGGGATCGAGCTGATAGGCAGGATCTATAATCTTTTTCGCGAGGGAGGTTTTGCCTGCACCCCCTTCGCCAACAATCAGGAATTTAGCTTCTTGTAGTAGAAACTGTCCCGACTTATCGGTGGGTGTTTCATAGAAACGAAAGATAGCTTTTAAATCGTCGGCATTTCTCCAAGAATTAGGCTCTCCTAAAATTTCCGGCGGAATAGGTAGAGGATTGCCGCTGAGATCGATTTGAGTTAGCGGGAGTTGTTTTAATTCTGCTGGTAACTCAGAGAATCTATTTTGATAAAGGTCAAGGGAGGTGAGACTGGTGAGCTGGACAATTTCGGGTGGCAGGGCGCTCAACTGGTTGTAGCTGAGGTAAAGGGAGGTGAGACTGGTGAGCTGGACAATTTCGGGTGGCAGGGCGCTCAACTGGTTGGAGCTGAGGTCAAGGGAGGTGAGACTGGTGAGCTGTCCAATTTCGGGTGGCAGGGCGCTCAACTGGTTGTAGCGGAGGTCAAGGGAGGTGAGACTGGTGAGCTGTCCAATTTCGGGTGGCAGGGCGCTCAACTGGTTGGAGCTGAGGTAAAGGGAGGTGAGACTGGTGAGCTGTCCAATTTCGGGTGGCAGGGCGCTCAACTGGTTGGAGCTGAGGTAAAGGGAGGTGAGACTGGTGAGCTGTCCAATTTCGGGTGGCAGGGCGCTCAACTGGTTGGAGCTGAGGTAAAGGGAGGTGAGACTGGTGAGCTGTCCAATTTCGGGTGGCAGGGCACTCAACTGGTTGCCGATATATTCAAATGTGTCCTCATCTAACTTGCCCAATGTCAAGGTTTCCAACTGGGTTAACTGCCCAATTTCGGGCGGTAACTCCGTTAGTTTATTCCCTGATAGGTCAAGCTCTTTTGCCCCAGCCCGTGCTGCTTCCTCAATTACCTGCAGTAGCTCATCTCGTGTCATACTTACTCGCTCTAGTCAGTACTTGGGGTTATTGTGACAAACCTCGGCTGGTAATGGTCAAACGTTAATATTTAATCCTTATTGGATATCTATAATCCCTCACACATCCCAATCCGCTTGAGAAACGGAGCGTCATGGGTTTGAGATATCTCTCCTGCTCTGCCGACACATGGTCGTAATAGGTCAGCCATTCCTAGAAGCAAACTTTCTTGTAGGTGCTGGTATATGCCTTGTTTAATGTAACTACTCAGGCTGGGGTAGGAGAGTTATAGGGTTTCCAGAGAACAATCCCATGAGGGCATCCAGAACGTTATGCCCCTGTTTGCGTAGAGTGGATAGGTAACCGCGAATACGGCAGAACATCCGAGCTCCCTCTGTGGAACGGAAGCAGCCCGAAACCTTCTGCTTAAGTTTCATCATCCGCAGATCTCGTTCAGCTTGATTATTGTCAAAGGGGACCTCAAAGTCATACATAAAACCAAGCACTGAGGCTTGTTGAGCCTTGAGTCGTTCCAACAGATTTCGGGGAGGAGAGCGTTTCGGACGTCCTCGTTTTTTCGGAGCATCCGGTGGGGGAGTGGGGATAGGATTCGCC